>SKHK01000279.1 GCA_007117005.1 Paracoccaceae bacterium | reverse complement strand
TCGCGGCGGGCCTTGAAGTCGTAATGTACCGGCGCCTGGATGCCGGTGACGGGGCCGCCCAGATAGACCGGGCCGGCGATGTTGTGCAGGTAATGCACCGCCGGATGCGCAGCGTCATCGGCGCCGAACACCGCCTCGGCCTCGCGCGCCTTGTTCGGCACCCATTTGTCGCTGACCGACAGGATGGCCAGGATCACCCCCTCCTGGTCACGCAGGGCGATATCCTGCCCGGGCTCGATACCATCGGCGAAACCCTGGCTGACATCCAGCGTCACCGGCATCGGCCATAGCGTGCCGTCGGCCAGCCGCATGCCATCGACCACGGCGTCGTAATCGGCCTGGCCCAGAAAGCCCTTCAGCGGCGCGAAACCGCCATTCATCATCAGTTCCAGATCACAGACCTGCCGCGGTGTCAGGTCCCATGAGGGCAGCGAAGCGGCCTCGGCCTTCAGCTTGCGCGCCGAATCGGCGGAGACGTAAAGCTCTGGGATCGGGGTGTGGTTGGGCTGTGTCATCGGTCACGTCTTTCGGAAAAATCGGTACGGGGTGCCTGAAAGGGAATGGCCAGGGATGCCATCCTGCGCCCTGCGCGCCTGCCCTCATACGCCTCAAAGGTCAAGGGCAAGCGCCGCCCTGACGGGCCTTTCGGCGTGATTCAGCCACGATCAGGACACCGGGTGCTTGCCAAAGCGGCCGGCGCGGGCCAGATGGGGCGAAAGCAACCCGGTGCCCTGCATGCCCCCTGCCACGTCCCAACCCGCCCCCTGGCTGCGCCAGTTTCTGGAATTCGGCCCGCTGCTGGTCTTTCTGATCGCCTATTTCATGGTGCGCGAACGGACGGTGACACTGGGCGGCACGGAATACGCAGGCTTCATCATCGCCATCGTCATCTTCACCCCGCTGCAAGCGGCCTCGGCGCTGGTGCTGCGGCGGCTGACGGGCAAGCTGTCGCGGATGCAGGTGGCAACGCTGGTGCTGGTGGTGGTGATGGGCGCCATCACCGTGGCCCTGAACGACGAACGCTTCTTCAAGATCCGCAGCACGCTGGTCTTCGGCACCTTCAGCCTGCTTTTGTGGATCGGGCTGTGGCGCGGGCAGTCATGGCTGGCCTATCTGCTGGAAGGCGCGCTGCCGATCAGCCAGCAGGGCTGGATGATCCTGACCCGCCGCATGGCCTGGTTCTTCATGGCCTTTGCCGCCGCCAACGAGGTCGTCTGGCGCAACTTTTCCACCGATGTCTACGTGATCTGGGATACGTTCGGCCAGATGGGGGTGATGTTCGCCTTCCTGGCCGCGAATTTCAAACTGATCGAGGCGCATTGGCAGGAAGCGCCGGAAGAGACGCCCGAAAAGGCATCGACACGGAAAGAACCGGGACAGGAATAGGCCCTATCCCTGTTTGCCCGCGTTTTCGGCCCCCACATTCTCGGCAAATGCCTTTTCGAACGCGGCCTGCTGCTCGGCGCTCGCCTCGCGCTGATGCTGCGCGCGCCAGTCTTCATAGGGCATGCCATAGACGATCTCGCGCGCGCCCGCCTTGTCAAGCTCCACGCCCTCGCTGTTGGCGGCTTCCTGATACCAGCGGCTCAGGCAGTTGCGGCAGAACCCGGCCAGGTTCATCATGTCGATATTCTGGGCATCGGGACGGTCCTGCATCAGATGGGTCAGCAAACGCCGAAATGTGGCGGCCTCTATCCGCTGGCGGGTGGCATCATCCATGACAGTCTCCTTTACAGATGCACCCGGAAACTGGGCATGGCGGGCGCAGGCGTCAAGCGCGGCGGTTGTGGGACGGTTACAATTCGGCAATAGAAGCAGGGCATGAACAACATGAACCAGAACACGCAGGACAGGGGCGCAACCGTGACCGCCATCAGACGCAACCGCAATGTCAAGATCGTCGCCACGCTGGGCCCTGCGTCCTCTGACGCCGAAACCATCCGCGCGCTGCACCTGGCGGGGGCGGATGTGTTCCGCCTGAACATGAGCCACGGCACGCATGAAGAGATTGCCGCCCGCCACGCCATGGTCCGCGCGCTGGAGGCAGAGACCGGCCAGCCCATCGCCCTGCTGGCCGACCTGCAGGGGCCGAAACTGCGCGTCGGCGCCTTCAGCCATGGCGCGGCAGAGCTGGAGGAAGGCGCCCGCTTCCGGCTGGACCTGGACCCCGCGCCGGGTGACGCGCACCGCGTCTGCCTGCCGCACGCCGAGATTTTCGAGGCCCTGAAACCCGGCGCCAGCCTGCTGATCAACGATGGCAAGCTGCGCCTGCGGGTGGATGACTGCGGCGCCGATTTCGCCGCCTGCACGGTCATGGTTGGCGGGGTGATTTCCGACCGCAAGGGCGTGAACGTGCCCGATGTGGTGCTGCCGGTCCGCGCGCTGTCGGAAAAGGACAGGGCGGATCTGGACTTTGCCATCGCCCTGGGGGTGGACTGGGTCGCGCTGAGCTTCGTGCAGCGCGCCGCCGATGTCGAAGAGGCGAAAGCCCTGGTCGCCGGGCGCGCGGCGATCATGGCCAAGATCGAGAAACCCGCCGCCCTGACCGAGATCGACGCCATCCTGGACGCCGCCGACGGGCTGATGGTGGCGCGCGGCGATCTGGGCGTCGAACTGCCGGTCGAGGCCGTGCCGCCGATCCAGAAACGGCTGGTGCGCCGGGCGCGCATGGCCGCCAAGCCGGTGATCGTGGCCACGCAGATGCTGGAATCGATGATCGAAAGCCCCATGCCCACCAGGGCAGAAATCTCTGACGTCGCCACCGCAATCTACGAGGGCGCGGATGCCATCATGCTGTCGGCCGAATCCGCCGCCGGCGCCTATCCGGTAGAGGCCGTGCGCACCATGCACAATACCGCCCTGTCAGTGGAAAGCGACGAAACCTGGCGGCAGGTGATCAACGCCTCGCGTCAGGTGGCCCATACCAGCGTCGCCGACGGTATCGTCGCCGCGGCGCGCGAAATCGCCGAGACGACGGATATCAAGGCGATCTGCTGCTTTACCGAATCCGGCTCTACCCCCGGCAAGGTGGCGCGCGAACGCCCGCAGGTGCCGATCATCGCGCTCAGCCCCAACCCGGCGACGCTGCGCCGGCTGTGCCTGACCTGGGGCACGCATTGCGTGGCCACCGGGCAGGTGAACCGCTTCAAATCCGCCGTGGTCAACGCGGCGCGGGCGGCGCTGGCGCTGGGCATCGCCACCAGGGACGATCAGATCGTCGTCACCGCCGGCGTGCCCTTCAACGTGCCGGGCACCACCAACATCCTGCGCGTGGCGCCCTGCGATGAGCGCTTGATCTTCCGGGCAGAGGCCGAATAGGCTTTCGCTACCTTCATGGGGGCGGCGGCTATGGACAGAGACCTGTTGTTCCTGATCGGGCTGGTCTTTCTGCCACTGGCCTTTGTGGCGCTGGTTTCCGCCTGGGCAGACCGCCGGCGCCCCTGGGCGGCGCTGATCCTGGCCGGACTGGGGGCCGCGATGGCCGGCTGGGCCTGGCTGACCCATCCTGACGGCGGCTACGATCTGGCCACCCTGCCGGACATGGCGCTGGAAATCGTCGCCCGGTTGGTGAACTGACACCGCCACACCCTTGCATCTGCCCGGCAGCCGGGCTAACAGCGCCGCCTGACACCCCGCGCGGCCGGCCGATGTGGCATGCCGAGTCGCGCGTTTTCACCGCTCGAAAGACAGACAGGAGACGGAAATGCCCAAGATGAAGACCAAGTCGAGCGCCAAGAAGCGCTTCAAGGTCACCGCTACCGGCAAGGTGAAATCCGCCCAGGCCGGCAAACGCCATGGCATGATCAAGCGGTCGCCAAAGTTCATCCGCGATGCGCGCGGCACCTCGGTGCTCAGCGATGCGGATGCGAAGATCGTGAAATCCTACATGCCCTACGACCGCTAAGGAGGATCAGACATGGCACGCGTCACATCCGGCAAGGTTACCCACGCCCGCCATCGCAAGGTGGTCAAGGCGGCGAAAGGCTACTACGGCGCCCGTTCGCGCAATTTCCGCACCGCCACGCAGGCGGTGGACAAGGCCAACCAATACGCCACCCGCGACCGCAAGAACCGCAAGCGCAACTTCCGCGCGCTGTGGATCCAGCGTATCAACGCCGCAGTGCGGGCGATCGACCCCACGCTGACCTATTCGCGCTTCATCCACGCGCTGGATCAGGCGGGCATCGAGGTCGACCGCAAGGTGCTGGCCGACCTGGCCGTGCACGAGCCCGAGGCCTTTGGCCAGATCGTCGAACGCGCCCGCGCAGCGACGGCCTGAGCCGAAACGCATGGCATGGCGAAAGGGCCGCCCGGCATGGGCGGCCCTTTTCCGTTCCGGCCTGTGTCACCGGCGTTTTCCGCCTGATCGGTTCGGCAAACAGGGGCGAGGCCAGCCCCCGGCCGTCCGAACCGATCAACCGTAATGCGCCACCGGGGTGCCGGCGATGGCGGCCATGTTCAACAGCCCCCGCGCCGTGATCGCCGGGGTGACGATATGCGCGCGGTTGCCCAGCCCCATCAGGATCGGCCCCACCTCCAGCCCGCCGGCGCGGGTTTTCAGGATGTTGCGCACCCCGCTGGCGGCATCCGTCGTGGGAAAGACCAGCACATTCGCCGCCCCCGTCAGCCGCGAATGCGGAAAGATGCGTTCGCGCAACGCGGGGTCCAGCGCGGCATCGACATGCATTTCGCCCTCGTATTCGAAATCGACCCCGCGCGCGTCCAGCAGCGCCAGCGCCGCGCGCATGCGCCGGCCAGAAGGCGTGTCCAGCGTGCCGAATTGCGAATGCGAACACAGCGCCACCTTCGGCACCACACCGAAACGCCGCGCATGCCGGGCCGCGCCCAGCACCGTATCGGCCACCTGTTCGGGGCTGGGTTCGGGGTTGACCTGCGTATCGGCGATGAACAGCGGGCCCGCCGTCTGGATGATCAGCGACAGCGCCCCCACCGGCTGCAACCCGTCCCGCGCCAGAACCTGCGCGACATAGTTCAGATGCCACAGATACTGCCCGAAGGCACCGCAGATCAGGCTGTCGGCCTCGCCCCTGTGCACCATGATGGCGCCGATCGCGGTGGTATTGGTGCGCAGTACGGCCTTGGCCACATCGGGCGTGACGCCCTGGCGCTCCATCAGCCCGTGATAGGTCTGCCAGTATTCACGGTAGCGGGGGTCGTTTTCTGGGTTTACGATCTCGAAATCCCGTTCCGGCCGGATCGGCAGGCCGGCACGTTCGCAACGCCGGGCAATCACCTCCGGACGGCCGATCAGGATGGGCTGTTCGGTGGTTTCCTCCAGGATCGCCTGTGCGGCGCGCAGCACGCGTTCGTCCTCGCCCTCGGCAAAGACGATCCGGCGCGAGGCGCCGCGCGCGGCCTCGAAAACCGGGCGCATCAACAGCGCCGAGCGGAAGACGGAACTGTCCAGCCGTTGCTTGTAGGCGTCGAGGTCTTCCAGCGGACGCGCCGCCACGCCGGTCTCCATCGCCGCCCGCGCCACGGCAGAGGCGACAACTCCCATCAGACGCGGGTCAAAGGGTTTGGGGATCAGGTATTCCCGCCCGAAACTGAGCGTCTCACCCCGATACGCCGCCGCCGTCTCGGCCGAGGTGGTGGCGCGTGCCAGCCGGGCGATCCCTTCCACACAGGCGACCTGCATGGCGTCGTTGATCTCGGTCGCGCCGACATCCAGCGCGCCGCGAAAGATGAAGGGAAAGCACAGCACATTGTTGACCTGATTGGGAAAATCACTGCGCCCCGTGGCCACGATGGCGCCGGGGGCGACCTTTGCCACCTGGTCGGGCATGATCTCCGGCACCGGGTTGGCCAGCGCAAAGACGATCGGATCGGGCGCCATCTGCGCCACCATCTCGGGCGTCAGCACCCCGGGGCCGGACAGGCCCAGAAACAGGTCCGCGCCCCCGATCACCTGATCAAGGCGGCGCAGGTCACTGTCCTGCGCAAAGGCGGCCTTTTCCGGGTTCATGTCCACCGCGCGCCCCTGGTGCACCAGCCCGTGAATGTCGCACAGCCAGATGTTCGACCGCCGGACGCCCAGCTTGACCAGCATGTTCAGACAGGCAATGCCCGCCGCCCCGCCGCCGGTGCTGACGACCTTGATCTCCTCCCATTTCCGCCCGGTCAGATGCAGCGCATTCGTCGCCGCCGCGCCGACCACGATGGCGGTGCCGTGCTGGTCATCATGGAAAACCGGAATACCCATGCGCTGCCGGCAGATCCGTTCGACGATGAAACAATCCGGCGCCTTGATATCCTCCAGATTGATCGCACCGAATGTGGGTTCCAGCGCGCAGACGATCTCGGCCAGCCTTTCTGGGTCGGGCTCGTTCAATTCGATATCGAAACAGTCGATATTGGCGAATTTCTTGAACAGGACCGCCTTGCCCTCCATCACCGGCTTGGCGGCCAGCGCGCCGATATTGCCCAGGCCCAGCACCGCCGTGCCGTTGGTCACCACCGCCACCAGATTGCCCCGGGACGTATAGCGCGCCGCAGCACCCGGGTCGGCCTTGATGTCCAGGCAGGCCTCGGCCACGCCGGGGGAATAGGCGCGCGCCAGATCACGGCCGTTGGCCAGCGGCTTGGTGGCGCGGATCTCCAGCTTACCGGGGCGGGGGAATTCGTGGTAGTCCAGTGCCTGCTGGCGTAGCAGTTCCTGCCGGTCGTCGTTCATCCTACCCCTCCGTGAAACAAGTTTAGCGCTAAACTATCTTGTCAACCGTTACGCTGGCCACCCCCGCGACACAAGCATACCGGGCTTGAAAGCCGCACGCCGGCGGGTCAGACTCGGGCAGTGTAACACCAGCGGGGACCGCACGCATGAGCCTTCTGAAAGCCGCCCTTGACGCCCGCCGGAACGCGCATGCGCCCTATTCGGGCTTTGCCGTCGGTGCGGCGCTGCGCACGGGCAAGGGCGCGGTGTTCACCGGCTGCAACGTCGAAAACGCCAGCTACCCAGAGGGCACCTGCGCCGAGACCGGCGCCATCGCCGCCATGGTCGCCGCCGGGGCGCGCGATATCGCCGAGGTCTGCATCGTCGCCGACAGCCCCGCGCCGATCTCGCCCTGTGGCGGCTGCCGGCAGCGGCTGGCCGAATTCGCCGGGCCGGATGTGCCGGTCACCATGGCCACGGTTGCCGGCGACAGCGTGACCATGCGGCTGGGCGATCTGTTGCCCATGGCCTTCCGCTCGGTGCGGGGTGTCTGATGGACATGCGCCAGCTCAACGCAGCGCTGCGCGACGGCGCCCCGGTGCCGGCATCGGCGCTGGCGGCTTTCGCTCAGGGGCTGGCCGATGGCCGCGTGTCGGACGCCCAGGCCGGGGCCTTTGCCATGGCCGTCTGCCTGCGGGGCCTGGGCGATGCGGGCCGCGTGGCGCTGACCGAGGCCATGCGCGATTCCGGCACAGTGCTGCGCTGGGATCTGCCGGGTCCGGTGCTGGACAAGCATTCCACCGGCGGCATCGGCGATCTGGTCTCGCTCCTGCTGGCCCCGGCGCTGGCGGCTTGCGGCGCCTGTGTTCCCATGATCGCCGGGCGCGGGCTGGGCCATACCGGCGGCACCATCGACAAGCTGGAGGCGATACCCGGCCTGCGCACGGGCTTCGCGCCGGATGACTTTCAGACGCTGGTGCGCAGGAACGGCGCCGCGATTGTCGCCGCCAGCGCCGATATCGCCCCCGCCGACCGGCGGCTTTACGCCATCCGCGATGTCTCCGGCACGGTGGAAAGCGTCGATCTGATCACCGCCTCGATCCTGTCGAAAAAGCTGGCCGCCGGGCTGGGCGCGCTGGTGCTGGACGTCAAATGCGGCACCGGCGCCTTCATGGCCACGCCAGAGGACGCCCGCGCCCTGGCCTGCGCGCTGGTCGATACGGCGCGCGGCGCCGGCTGCCCCACGGTGGCGCTGATCACCGACATGAACCAGCCGCTCGCCCCCGTGGCCGGCAACGCGCTGGAGGTCGCGGCGGCTATGGAGGCCCTGGCAACCCCGTCCAGCCACCCCACACTGACCGCCGTGACCGAGGCGCTGGGCGGCGAGGCGCTGGCCCTGGCCGGGCTGGCGCGCACGCCCGGCGACGGGGCGGCGATGGTGCTGGAGGCGATGCGCAGCGGCCGGGCGGCGGAACGCTTTGGCGCGATGGTCGCGGCGCAGGGGGGGCCGGGGAATTTCACGGACCGCTGGCGCGCGCATCTGCCGCGCGCGGCGGTGATGCGCCCCCTGCCCTGCCCGCGCGCGGGCGTTCTGGCGGCGGTGGACGGGCGTGCACTGGGCCATGCCGTGATCGGCCTGGGCGGCGGGCGGCGGGTGGAAAGCGATGCCGTGAACCCGGCGGTCGGCCTGTCGCATATCGCGCGGATCGGCGCACGGCTGGATGCGGGCGAGCCGCTGTGCCTGATCCACGCCACCGACGAAGACGCCGCCGCCGCCGCGCGCGGGGCGCTGGCGGATGCCTTCACCCTGGCCGATGCCGCCCTGCCGCCCCGGCTGGTGCAAGAGCGTATCGCATGACGCGCGCCTTTCTGATCGTGCTTGATTCAGTGGGCTGCGGCGGCGCGCCGGACGCGGCGGATTTCGGCGATGAGGGCGCCAACACGCTGGGCCATATCGCCGAGGCCTGCGCCGCCGGCCAGGCCGAGGAAGGGCGCAGCGGCCCCCTGCGCCTGCCGGTGCTGGACGCGCTGGGGCTGGGGCGGGCGGTCGAACTGGCCTCTGGCCGCTGCCCGCCGGGTCTGGGGGCACGGCCGCAGGGGTTGTGGGGGGCGGCGACGGAACTCTCGCGCGGCAAGGACACACCCTCGGGGCATTGGGAGCTGGTCGGGGTGCCGGTGCCCTGGGACTGGCATATCTTTCCGACGGACCCGCCGGTTTTCGACTCCGCGCTGGTGGCGCGGGTCTGTGCGCTGGCGGGGACCGAGGGGATATTGGGCAACTGCCGCGCGGCGGGGCTGGCGATCACCGATGCGCTGGGGGCCGAGCATCTGCGCACGGGCTGGCCGATCTGCTATACCTCGGCCGACAGCGTGTTCCAGATCGCCGCGCATGAAGAAGCCTTCGGGCTGCAACGCTTGCACGATCTTTGCGCCGCGCTGGCGCCGGACCTGCACGCGATGGGCGTTGGCCGGGTCATCGCGCGCCCTTTCACGGGCGATGCGGCAACGGGCTTTCACCGCACGCCACATCGGCGCGATTTCGCCATCTCCCCGCCCGCGCCGACCCTGCTGGACTGGGCGGCAGAGGCGGGCCGCGCGGTGCATACGGTGGGCAAGGTCGCCGACATCTTTGCCCATCGCAGCACCGGGACGGTGCACAAGGGTGCTGACGACATGGCATTAATTGAACATCTCCACCGGCTTGTTGTGTCGGCTGAGCCAGATTCCTTCACCTTTTGCAATTTTGTGGAGTTCGACAGCCTGTACGGTCACCCGCGCGACCCCGCCGGCTATGCCCGCGCGCTGGAAGCGTTCGACCATGAGGCCGGCCGGTTTCTGGTGCGGCTTCGACCGGACGATCTGGCGATTTTTACCGCCGATCACGGCAATGACCCCACCTGGCCCGGCACCGATCACACGCGCGAAAGGGTGCCGGTGCTGGCCTGGGGCCGGGGTGCGGGGGAAATCGGCCTGTGCGAATTCGCCGATGTCGCGGCCAGCATCGCCGAGCATCTGGAGCTGGAACGGCGCGGCCCGGGGCGCAGCTTTCTGCCCGCGGCCGCGGGCGCGGCTACAGCGCGCTGACGCGGCAATCAGGCAGCAGGGCGGTGACGTCTTCAGCGCGGCACAATTCGGTGGCGCTGGTCATCACCGCGGCGGCCGCGGCGGCAGTGGCCAGTTGCAGCGCTGCCGCCAGCGGTTCGTCCCGGGCCAGCGCCAGGGTGAAGCCGGCGGTGAAACTGTCGCCCGCGCCGACCTTGCTGCGTACCCGGACCTGCGGCGGGGCGCAATGCAGCCGCTGGCCCTGCATCGCCAGCACCGAGCCCGCCGCACCACAGGCGACCAGCACCCCCTCTGCCACCCCGCGCGCCACCAGGTCGGCGGCCAGATCGGCCGAGGCCGGGGGCGCCAGCGGCGCGTCGCCGACCGCGCGGGCCTCGGCCTCGTCCAGCCGCAGGATGAAAGGCGGCGGGCTGGCGGGGGCCTGCAACAGACCGGCCAGGGCGGGGCCGGATGTATCGACGATCAGCCGCGCACCGGCCCCGGCCACGGTGGCGGCCAGATCCGCGGGAAAGGTTGCCGGCACTCCCGGCGGCTGGCTGCCCGACAGCACCACCAGCCCATCCCGCTGCACCTGCGCGGCGATCGCTTGCTCCATCGCCTTCGTCTGACCGGCGGGCCAGGCGGGCCCGGGCATGGTGAAGCGATACTGCGCGCCGTTGGCCTGGTCGGTAACGGTCAGGTTCTGCCTTGTGTCGCCCTCGGCCCGGTGCGTGACGAGGGTGACGCCTTCGGCCTGCAGAAGCTGCTTCAGCCGCGCACCGGTCAGTCCGGCGACGGCCGCCATGGCCTGCGATGCGCCCCCCAGCAGCCGGATGGCGCGCGAGACATTTATACCGCCCCCGCCCGGCTCGATCACCGGCTGCACCACGCGCAGCTTTTCATTCGGCACCACGCGGGACGCATCGACCGACAGGTCAAGCGCGGGGTTCAGGGTCACGGTCAGGATGGGCGACTGGGCGGGCGTCATGGGTCTGAAAAGCCGATATGTGGGCCTTTGTCAGGCGATGCACGACCCTAGACAGCGGCGGCGCGGAAGGCCAGCCCGTGAGCACGGGCGCAGGGCCGGCCCCCCCATGATGCCCCGGCCTGCCCGGAAAACGGGCCCATGCGCCCTGGCGCGGCGCCCGTCTAGCCCACATGGATGAGCGTCGAGAACAGCTTTGGGTCGATGCTGTCGGCGGTGAATGTCGGCCCCTCGGTCAGCACGCTGATCGCGTCATGGCTGTGCAGGCTTTCCTGATGACTGGCCACCACGCGGAAATCGCCGATGCGCGGGTCCTGCTGCAACCCCTCGCTGAACAGCCGCGCCGCGTCTTCGACGAAGATGGGGTTGGCGGCGTTCAGTTCGGCGAAGGCCTGTTCATCCTCGCGCTTGACCATCACCTGCGTCTCGGTCGGTACAGCGGCGCGGCAGATCTCGATCAGATCCTCGAACCAGAGCGTCGCGCCCGGCAGCACCTCGACCGACAGACGCGCGACCGATCGCTGCGAATGCGGCGTGGCCAGTTGCCCGCGCCCGGCCCGCGCATGCTCGCTCAGTTCCAGCGAACAGGGGCAGGTCGATGAATAGACATAGTCCAGATGCATGAACCGCCGCCGCGTGCCGGCCTTTTCCACCAGTTCCAGCGCGATGTCGTAATATTGCCATCCGGCAAGACCAGAGCGCAGGCTTTGCACCTGCATGGGAAAGGAAAATCGCATCTGGATGCGCGCATCCAGGCTTTCAAGGTCGGATTTGTAATCGTCGAGCGCCGCCTCGATCACGCTCATGGAAAAGGTTTTCCCGGCATGCTGGTAGAAGCTGCGCATGATCCGGCTCATGTTGATGCCCTTCTTGTCGGCATCCAGGCTTACAGAGCCGGTCACGCTGGCCTCCAGCGTCACATCACCAGCCCCGCCCGCGTCAGAGGCGCGGGTACGGAACCGGACCGGCAGGCGGAAGTTGGAAATACCGACATGCTGGATCGGCCGGTTGGCGCCGCGGATCAGGCTGGAGGGGCCGTTCTGCAGATCCGGCATGGTGCGCTTGTAGGCCGTGTCCGGGGCAAAATCGGCGGGGTATTCGCGGCGTAGCAACGGATAGGCGGGATTTTCCACCCCCGGCATCAGCGCCTGCACAGCCGGTTCCAGCGCCGTGATCTCTTCATCGCTGGCGCGCCCGGCCCAACGGCGCAGCACTGCCAGCGCGGCCTCTGCCTCGGCACGGTCTGGTTCACGCTCTGCGATGGGGCGTTGAATGTTCATGACGTTCCCTCTTGCTGGCAGGTTCCGGCGGTGCGCACGATGTCGTGAAAGGGAGATAGGCGGCACGGCACGGGTCTCAAGCGTTTACGTGCAACATGCCGCACGGATCACCGCGCGGTGCCGGACCAGCCCGACAACCGCAACCATCGCACCGGGCGCAGCGCTGCCGCGGCTTTCACGCCGCGTCCAGCGCCACCATCAGGTCCGCGCACAGGTCCGCGACGTCTTCCAGCCCGACGCTGAGCCGGATCAGCCCCGACGTGATGCCCAGTTCGGCCTTCTGCGCGTCCGGCAGGCGCTGATGCGTCGTCGTTGCCGGATGCGTGGCGATGGACCGCGCATCGCCCAGATTGTTGGAAATCAGCACCACCCGCAACGCATTCAGGAACCGGAACGCGGCCTCCTTGCCGTCCGCCAGGTCCAGCGCCAGCACGGTGCCCGGCCCGCCCATCTGTGCCTTTGCAATCGCGTGCTGCGCGTGGTCGGCCAGGCCCGGAAAGATCACTCGCGCCAGTTTCGGATGCCCCTGCAGCGCCTGCGCCAGGGCCTGCGCGGTTTCGGTCTGCGCGCGCACCCGCAGGTCCAGCGTGGTCAGCCCGTTCAGCAGCACCCAGGCGTTGAACGGGCTCATCGCCCCGCCGGTGTGTTTCATGTAGGGCTCGACCGTGCCGCGGATGAAATCACGGCTGCCCAGGATCACCCCGCCCAGGCAACGGCCCTGCCCGTCGATGTGCTTTGTCGCCGAATAGATGATCACATCTGCACCGTGATCCGCCGCGCGGCTGAAAACGGGGGTGGCAAAGACATTGTCCACCACCACCCGCGCGCCGGCCTCATGGGCCAGCGCCGTGACGGCGGGCAGGTCGATCACCTCCAGCGTCGGGTTGGACACGGTTTCCAGAAACACCACCGCCGTCTGCGGGGTGATCGCCGCGCGCCAGGCATCGAGATCGGTGCCATCGACCAGATCGACGCGCACGCCGTAGCGGGTCAGCACCTCTTCCAGCACGTAAAGGCAGGAGCCGAACAGCGCGCGCGCCGCCACCACGTGATCGCCCGCGCGCAGCATCGCCATCAGCGCGCCCGATACCGCCGCCATGCCGCTGGCGGTGGCAAAGGCGTCCTCGGTCCCCTCCAGCGCGGCGATGCGGGCCTCGAAGGCCGCGACGGTGGGGTTGCCGTAGCGGGCATAGATGAACTCGTCCTCGCCGGTCTGCAGAAAGCGCGCCTCGGCCGCCTCGGCCGAAGGGTAGACGAACCCCTGGGTCAGGCAGATCGCCTCGGCGACCTCGCCATACTGGCTGCGGCGGGCGCCGGTGTGCACCGCGACCGTGCGCGGCTTCCAGTCCTGAAATGATGTCATGGTCCCAGCGATCCTGCGCGTCAATGTCCCGCGCAGATAGGCCGACCCGGCGCGAAAGGTCAATGCGGATGGCCCCGCACCCTGCCGCCCGCGCAGAGAGGCGCGTCACGCGCACTCCCTCAAAACGTGCGGAACGCGTCAAGGATTCGCCCAGATTGACCGTCACACCGGGACCACGCAATTGGATGGGAACGCCATGATCCGGGACACAGCGCTACAGCCGTCAGACACCCCCGATGGAACGGGGCCCTGCAGGCATCAGGGGCCGATGCTTTGCACGGCGCTTTGCCTGATCCTGACAATGCAGATTCTGACCACGCCACGCGCCGAAGCCCAGGGCGTGATCCCCGTTGTCGGCGTGGAGCAGGTGGTGCCGCCCGGCCCCCTGGCCGAGGACGACCGCGACAGGCTGCGGTTGCGTTTCTCGGCGATGAGCGCGCCGGATCTGAGCCTGACCTATGCGCGCATCTATACGACCTTTCGCGAAGTGCTTACCCATCAGGACCTTGGCGCCGCGCGCACGTTGGTTGATTACGCCAGCGTGGCCGATGGCGAGATGCGCCGCCGCCACATCGCGCGCCCGCCGGAAACCGAGAGCCCGCGCGCCATGCTGCTGCTTTACGAACTCGTCCTCTGACGCCCGCGTGAGCGCCGCACGCCGTTCCACAGCCACCAACACGGCGCCGATGCTCTTGCTTTCGGCGCGCGGGCGGCCCACCTATGCTGCACAAAGCAAGGGAGAGCCGCATGACATCGCCGATCGAGCTGTACTACTGGCCCACGCCGAACGGATGGAAAATCTCCATCGCGCTGGAGGAGATGGGCCTGCCCTATGAGGTCAAGCTTGTCAATATCGGCGCGGGTGAACAGTTCGAACCGGATTTCCTGAAGATCGCGCCCAACAACCGCATGCCGGCGATCATCGACCCCGACGGGCCCGACGGCGCGCCGGTTTCCATTTTCGAATCCGGCGCCATCCTGCAATATCTGGCGCGCAAGACCGGCCGCTTCACCGGCCCGACAGAGCGTGACCGCATCGCCGTCGATCAATGGCTGATGTGGCAGATGGGCGGCGTGGGGCCGATGGCCGGCCAGTGCCACCATTTCATCAGCTACGCACCGAACATGGACCCGCCCCAGGACCTGCCCTATGCCCAGGACCGTTACCGGCGCGAGGTGGGGCGGCTGTACGGCGTTCTGGACAAGCAGCTTGCCGGCAACCGTTATGTGGCGGGCGATTTCCTGTCGATCGCCGATTTCGCCATCTGGCCCTGGGCGATCCTGTGGGAACGGCAGGAACAGACGCTGGACGACAAGCCGCATCTGAAGCGCTGGCTGGACGAACTGGCCGAGCGCCCGGGTTTCGTGGCCGGCAAGGCGGTGGCGGCCGAAAGCCGGCGCCAGTCCGATGCGCGCATGGACCGAAAGGCGCAGGAAGTGCTGTTCGGGGTCAAATCCGGCGGCTAAGCGCGCCTGCGCCCTGTTATCCATCGCCGAAAACCCGGCCAATCCCTGCGCGGGGGGCGGTATTGTTTACCCACAGCGGACAATACCGCCCCCCCGCGCGCGGGTTTGGTTAATTTTTCTTGCCTGCTGCGTGAAACCATGCCGGTATATCGCGGTGCCGCCGGTTTGCGGCCGTGTTCCGCGTGGTGATGGGTATGGAAATCCTGGCGTTGTTTCTTGTCCTCGGGCTTGCCATCGGCTTTGGCGGTTCGGGGGGGGGGCCAGCAGTGACGACGACAGTGCGGACGACATGGGCGGCGGCAATGGTGGCGTCATCGAAAATGGCGGTGACGACGAAGACGCAGGCCGCGAGATCGTCGGAACCGATGGTGACGACACCTTGCGCGGTGGGGCGGGTGATGACCTGCTGCTGGGCCTTGCGGGCGACGACCTGCTGGACGGGGGGCCGGGCAATGACACGCTGGATGGCGGTCCTGGCACCAACACGTTGCTGGGTGGCGAGGGCGATGATGTCCTGATCATCCGCGACCTGTTCGGAGAGGGCAGCGTCTTTGACGGCGGGCCGGGCACAGACCGTCTGGATGCCAGCGATTTCGGCCAGCGGCTTTCCCTGCTGATCGGCGCAGGGGATGGGCAGATCGCCCATGATATGCCCATCCCGGATGAGCCCACCGATCTGGTCCAGGAAATCGGCATCCTGCGCGATATCGATATTTTCGATCTGCCCCACGCGCCCGGCAATTACATCGAGTTCTTGCCCAACGCCCCGGCGGTGCAGGTCAATGGCGGCGATGGCGGCTCCAGCTTTTGGGAGATCGCGGCGGCCCATACCCTGACCGGCGGCGCGGGTGACGACGAATTCAACGTGACCGATTTCGCGCCCGGCCTGCTGATCGACGGGGGCGGCGGCTCGAATCTGCTCGAAGGGGAGCTGGCAGACGGCTCGACCATATTCATCAATAGCGATGGCACGGCGCAGGTGCGATTCTTCATTTTCAACCAGGGCCTCGTGCCGATTGCCCGGATAGAGAATATCGATGACTGGCTCCTGTTCTCAGAGAATTCGCTGATCAATGCCATGAGTGCCGAGATTGACCTCAGGATCGAAATGGGCAGCGGCACACAGAATGAGGTTTTCGGCGGCTCGGGCGATGATGTGCTGATCGGAAACGGCCTTCTGTTCGGCGGGGCGGGCGATGACACCATCATGGGTTCCGGCAACTTGCTGGGCGGGGCTGGGGACGACCTGATCATCGGCTCGGGATCGTTGGCGGGCGGCGCGGGCGATGATGTGCTGATCACCGGCATGGTACTTGGACAGGAGCAGCCCGCCTCCGTCCTGTCCGGCGGTCCCGGCGCCGATCTGTTCGATGTACGGCTGACATACCGGTCCGGCGCCGCCGGTGGCCCGACCGACCCGATCAGGATCACCGATTTCGGCGAGGGTGACCGCCTTGAGCTGACGATCAACTATGATTCACAAGAGGCTTTCCCCTCCGACCCGCCGGACCTGGATTTTGTGCCGGATGACCAGACCGACACCCTGCTTGTGCAGTTGAACGGTGAGACGGCGATGGTGATGGACGGCATCGATGCCGTGCCGGAAGAGGCCCTGACCGTTCGCTTCGTGCCCTTCGACATCGAAAATGACGGGGTGCCCGGCTTCGACAGACCGCTGTTCTGACCGGGCTGCGGGGCGCGTCTGCGCGCCCCGCGCCGCCCCTCAGATCGCCGCCTTGCGCATCTCGTCCAGGTAGATTTCCCGCAACCGCGCCACCACCGGCCCAGGCGCCCCGCTGCCCAGCGCAACGCCGTCGATCTGCACCACCGGCATGACGAAAGTGCTGGCCGAGGTAACGAAAGCCTCGTCCGCCGCCTGCGCCTCGGCCACGGTAAAGGCGCGTTCCTCCACCTCCATCTGCGCCTCGCGGGCGAAACGCAGGACGGCGGCGCGGGTGATCCCGTGCAGGATCTCGGTGCCCAGATGCCGGGTGATGATCCGGTTGCCCTTGACGATATAGGCGTTGTTCGAGGTCCCCTCGGTCACCACGCCATCCTCGACCATCCAGGCATCGTCGGCGCCGGCCTTCCTGGCGATCATCTTGCCCCAGGAAGGAAACAGCAGCTGCGTGGTCTTGATGTCGCGGCGCGCCCAGCGCTGGTCGTCGATGGAGATGACCTTCATGCCGGTTTTCGCCGCCGGATTGTCGGCCAGCCCGGGCTTCGACTGGGTAAACAGCACCACCGTCGGCGGGCAGGTCTTCGGGTCCGGCCAGACGAAATCCCGGTCGCCGGGCGCACCGCGCGTGACCTGCAGATAGACCATCCCCTCGTCGATGCCGTTCCTAGCCACCAGTTCGCGATGGATTTCCAGCCAGCCGTCCCGGTCATGGGGGTTGACCATCTCCAACTCGTCGCAGGAGCGCTGCAGCCGGGCGACATGGCCGTCGAAATCGATCAGCTTGCCGCCCAGCACGCTGGTCACCTCATAGACGCCGTCGCCCATCAGAAAGGCGCGGTCAAAGATCGACACCCTGGCTTCGGTCTCGGGCAGATACTCGCCGTTCACATACACGGTGCGGGTCATGGGCTGTCTCCTATCCCCAAAGCGCAGGTTCGGCCGGATGCACCCCGGCCGCGTCATAAGTCATTGCGTGCGGGCGGTCCTCGGCCAGCAGCAGAGGCCCGTCCAGGTCCACCACCTCGGCCCCCTGCGCCACCAGCACGGCCGGCGCCATTGCCAGCGAGGTGCCGACCATGCAGCCCACCATCACCCGGTAGCCCGCCGCCCGCGCGGCATCGCGCAGGGCCAGGGCCTCGGTCAGCCCGCCGGTCTTGTCCAGCTTGATGTTGACCATGTCATACTTGCCGGCCAGATCGGGCAGGCTTTCCCGGTCATGGCAGGACTCGTCGGCACAGACGGGCAAAGGGCGCGCGATCTCGGCCAGCATCCCGTCCTGCCCGGCGGGCAGGGGCTGTTCCACCATCGCCACGCCCAGCCGCAGCAGATGCGGGGCCAGATCGGCATAGACCTCAGCCGTCCAGCCCTCGTTGGCATCGACGATGATGGTGGCGTCGGGCGCGCCGGCGCGCACCGCCTCCAGCCGCGCCATGTCATCGGGCGTGCCCAGCTTGATCTTCAACAGCGGGCGATGCGCATGCCGTGCGGCCGCCGCGCGCATCTTCTCGGGCGCGTCCAGCGACAGAGTATAGGCCGTCACCATCGGCTCCGGCGCCGCCAATCCGGCCAGATCCCAGGCCCGGCGCCCGGCGCGCTTTGCCGCCCAGTCCCACAGCGCACAATCCACGGCATTGCGCGCCGCCCCAGCCGGCAACGCCGCCTGCAGCGCCGCCCGGTCGATCCCTGCGGGCAGGCCTTCGATCTGCGCCGCCACCGATTCCAGCGTCTCGCCATAACGCGCATAGGGCACGCATTCCCCCCAGCCCCGCACGCCCTCGCGCTCGACCGCCACAGTCAGCACTGCCGCCTCGGTCCGGCTGCCGCGCGCGATGGTGAAGACCGCCGCGAGCCGAAACCGCTCTGCCCTGACCGTAATCATCCCCGCCCCTTCATTTTGCCCGAAATACTCACAGGGGTTTCCAAAGGGGGGCGTGCCCCCCTTTGGCGCGGGCGCGCGAGGGGCGCGCAGCCCCTCGCGTGCCCCCCTTTGGCGCGGGCGCGCGAGGGGCGCGCAGCCCCTC
>SKHK01000266.1 GCA_007117005.1 Paracoccaceae bacterium | reverse complement strand
CCAGCGCCTGCCGACCGGCCCGGACGGGGGCACGCGCACCGGCTTGGCGCTGGACCCCTTGCCGCGCTTTGACGGTGGCACCCTGCGCATCGTCGCCACCCCCCAGACCGGGCTTTTCCCGCCTGACATGCTGGCGCGTTTCACCGCCACGCGCTTTGCCCGTGACGCCCGCGCCAACCGCATGGGCCAGCGGCTGAGCGCGCTGGATGCCGACCCGGGCCTGACGCTGGATGCCGGGCTGCACATCCTGTCCCAGCCCATCGTGCCGGGCGATATCCAGATCACCGGCGACGGCGCGCCCTTTGTCCTGCTGGCAGAGGCGCAGACCACCGGCGGCTACCCGCGCATCGGCACCGTGCTGCCCTGCGACCTGCCGCGCCTTGTCCAGGCCCCGCCGGGCGCGGCGCTGCGGTTTCGTTTCCTGCGGCTGGACGAGGCCCGCGCCGTGGAACGGGCAGAGGCCACCCGCCGCGCCGCCCTGCCGAAAACCCTGCGTCCGCTGATCCGCGACCCGCATGACATCGCCGATCTGCTGTCCTATCACCTTGTCAGCGGCGCCACGCGCGGCGATGACCTGGACAGGGGGGACACATGATCGACCGCATCGACCTGAACGCCGACATGGGCGAAAGCTTCGGCCCCTGGCCCATGGGCAATGACGCGGCGCTCTTGGATATCATCACCTCGGCCAATATCGCCTGCGGCTTTCATGCCGGCGACCCCGAGGTGATGGCCGCCACCATGGCCCGCGCGGTGGCCAATGGCGTGGGCATCGGCGCGCATCCCGGCCTGCCGGACCTGCAGGGCTTTGGCCGCCGGCGGATGCAGGTCAGCGCGGATCAGGCGCGGCACATGGTGGCCTATCAGCTGGGCGCTGCGCAGGCGATGGCCCGCGCGGCCGGCGCGTCGGTGCGGCATCTGAAACTGCACGGCGCCCTGGCCAACATGGCGGCCGAGGACGAGGGCCTGGCCCGCGCCTGCTATGAGGGCGCACTGGCGGTGGACCCGGATATCATCCTGATGGTCATTTCCGGCACCGCGCAGGCCCGCGCCGCGCAGGCGCTGGGTGCGCGCATGGCGGCGGAGATCTTTGCCGACCGCGCCTATGCCGAAGACGGGCTGCTGGTTGACCGTCGTCTGCCCGGCGCGGTGATCCATGACGCCGATCAGGTCTGCGCGCGTATCCTCGCCATGCTGCGCGCCGGCGCCATCATCACCGCCCGGGGCACGCATCTGCCCGCGCGCATCGACACCATCTGCCTGCATGGCGACACGCCGGGCGCCGTGGCCCTGGCCCGCGCCCTGCACGCGGCGCTGGCGGGTGCGGGCGTGGCGGTGCAGGCGTTCGACGGGGGCCGGGAATGAGTGCCCGCAGGGTCCGCATCGGCGGCGCCTCGGCCGCCTGGGGCGATACCGTGCACGGGGTTGGCCAGCTGGTGGCCGCGGGCGGGGTGGATTACCTCGTCGGTGACTATCTGGCCGAGGTCACCATGGCCATCCTCGCCCGCCTGCGCGCCAAGGATTCCGCGGCGGGCTTCATCCCGGACTGGCTGGCGGCCGTCACCCCCCATCTGCCGGCGATCCGCGCGCAGGGTATCCGGCTGATCACCAACGCGGGCGGCATGAACCCGCTTGCCCTGCGCGAGGCGTTTCAGGCAGCGGCCCGGGCGCAGGGGCTGGATTTCCGCGTCGCCGTGGTCACCGGCGACGACCTGATGGCCCAGGCTCCGGCCCTGCAGGCGGCCGGGCTGCGCGACATCGCCACCGGCGCGGCCCTGCCCGAACGACTGGCCAGTTGCAACGCCTATCTGGGCGCGCGCCCCATCGCGGCGGCGCTGGCGGCGGGGGCGGATGTGGTCATCACCGGGCGCTGCGTGGACAGCGCGCTGGTGCTGGGCCCCTTGATGCATGACTTCGGCTGGGGGCCGGGCGATCATGACCTGCTGGCGCAGGGCAGCCTGGCGGGCCATGTCATCGAATGCGGGGCGCAGGCCACGGGCGGGCTGTTCACCGACTGGCATGCGGTGGCCGATGGCTGGGACGACATGGGCTTTCCGCTGATCGACTGCGCCCCCGATGGCAGCTTCACCGTGACGAAACCCGCGGGCACCGGCGGCATGGTCACGTCCGCCACCGTGGCCGAACAGATCGTCTACGAGATCGGCGACCCGCAGGCCTACCGCCTGCCCGATGTGACCTGTGACTTTTCCGCCGTGAGACTGGAACAGACCGGGCCTGACCGGGTGCGGGTCAGCGGCGCGCGGGGGCGGGCGCCGGGGGGCGATCTGAAGCTCTGCGCCACCTGGGCAGACGGGTTCCGGCTGATGACCACCTACATGATCGCGGGCTTTCAGGCCGCGGCCAAGGGGCGCGCCACCGCGCAGGCCCTGATCCGGCGCACGCAGCGACTGATGGCGGCGCAGGGCTTTGCCGATTACCGAGAAAGCCTGGTCGAGGTCATCGGCGCCGAGGATACCTGGGGCGCGCAGGCCAACCCCGCCCTGCGCGAGGGCGCGCGCGAGGTGGTGGTCAAGATCGGCCTTCGCCATGATGACCCGAAGGCGCTGCAGGTCTTCGCGCGTGATTTCGCCCATCCCGGCGTCAGCATGGCGCAGGGGCTGACCGGCGTGCTGCATGGCCGGCCGAAACCGGCGCCGGTGCTGCGCGTCTTCTCGGCCCTGTGGCCAAAGGCGCAGGTGCCGGTCTCGGTCGACCTGGACGGCACGCCGGTGCCCCTGCCGGCCGATCCGCCCATGCCCGAAGCCGCCGCTCCGGTTGCACCGCCGACCCCCACGGCCTTCATCCCGCCGGGTGGCCCCACCGTCACCATGGCCCTGCGCGCCCTGGCCTGGGGCCGGTCGGGTGACAAGGGCAATGACGCCAATATCGGCCTGATCGCCCGCCACCCTGACCTTTACCCGCTGCTCTGTGCGCAGATCAGCGAAGAGACAGTGGCGGGCTTCTTCGCCCATTACCTGACCGACGCCGGTCCCCGCCCTGTCAGCCGATACCTTCTGCCCGGGTTTCACGCGCTGAACTTCCACCTGCGCGCGGTGCTCGGGGGCGGCGGTTCAGCCTCGCTGCGCTACGATCCGCAGGCCAAGACCTACGCCCAGATGCTGCTCGACCTGCCGGTTACCGTCCCGGCCGCCTGGACCGCGCCGGGCGGCCCGCTGCACGCTGTACCCGCCTGACCGCCTTCTTTCATTTTGCCGAAAATACTCTGGGGGGAGCCCCGCAGGGGCGGGGGGCAAAGCCCCCCAACTAAAGCGAGATCTGGCAAAGTCCCCTGGGCGCCCGGCACGCGCGCGCCCTATTCCCCCGCCGCCGCCAACGGCAGCACGCTGGCGCCCGCCCCCTCGGCCATCACCCGCGCCGCGGCATCCACCCCGCCTGCGCCATGCGCAATACCCAGCGCCGCCATGCCCGCCTGCATCACCCCCAGCGAGCCCAGCACCATATGCGCATTCACATGGCCCATATGGGCCAGCCGGAACCATGCGTCGCTGGCGTATTCCCCGGGCTCGGCCATGCCCAGACCGATGCCCAGCGTCACGCCAGCCTGATCCTCGCACCAGCGGCGCAGGCGTGTGCCGTCAGGGCTGTCCAGCCGCAGCGCGGTCACGGCATGCGCGCGCGCGCCCGGATCGGCCATGTTCAACCGCATCGCGCCGCCATCCGCGCCCCAGGCATCCGCCGCCGCCCAGACCGCGCGGGCCAGGACCGCATGGCGTGCCCAGACCGCTTCCAGCCCTTCCTCGTGCAGGATCATGTCCAGCGCCTCGCGCAGGCCATGCAGCGCCTGGGTCGGCGCGGTGCCGCAAAAGCGCTGCCAGAACGCCTCGCCAAAGGCGCGGGGTTCCCAGTCCCACCAGGGGGTGACCAGATCATCCCCCCGCCCGGCAGGCTGCCCGGTCCTGCGCCGCGCCTGCCGCGCGCGTTCGGAAAACCACACGAACACCAGCCCCGGCGGCATCATCAGCCCCTTCTGGCTGGCCGCGATGGTGACATCCACGCCCCAGTCGTCCATGCGGAACGCATCGCAGCCCAGCGAGGCGATGCAATCCACCATCAAGAGCGCCGGATGGCCCAGCGCATCGAGCACCTTGCGCACGCCGGCCACATCGTTTCTGGCCGAGGTCGCGGTATCCACCTGCGTCAGTGCCACGGCGCGGATGGCATGGGCGCGGTCGGCGCGCAGCGTGTCCTCCAGCCGGGCCAGATCGACCGGCGCATGGCGGCCGAAATCCAGCACCTGCACATCGATGCCCAGACCCTGCATGCTGGCGGCCCATCCCTGGCCGAAATGGCCGGTGGTCAGCACCAGCGCCCGCTCGCCGCGGCGCAGGGTGTTGGCGTTCGCGGCCTCCCAGCCGGCATGGCCGTTGCCGATGTAAAGCGCGACATGCTGGTCGGTGCAGGCCAGGCGCTTCAGATCCGGCCAGATGCCGGCGACCATCTCGTGCAGCTCGCCCTCGTAGATATTGGCCGAGGCGCGGTGCATCGCCGTCAGCACCCGGTCCGGCACGACAGAGGGGCCGGGAATGGCAAGATAGGGGCGGCCGTGGGCAAGCGACATGCGTGGCTCCGATGCTGCGGGAAGGGGGCAGAGGCATCAGGACTATGCGCGCGGCAGCGTGGCGTCAATTCCAGAGCGCCACGGCGCGCGTGGTGGGAGGCTGGCAGGGGGTCTGTGCAGCGCCGGGGACGCGGACTATATCAGGCGTATCAGAGGGGAGACATGCATGACCGAACCTGGCCTTGCCCGCGACAAGAGCAATGACGCCGCGCCGGTGCTGGACCCGGTCGCGCGCTGCGGCCCGCTGTCGGACCGGGCGATCGTGCAGGTTGCGGGGCCGGACCGGGTGGCCTTTCTGCAGGGGCTGGTGACGAGCGATGTCAACCGGGCAGGGCGCGAGGGCATCGTGTATGCGGCGATCCTGACGCCTCAGGGCAAGTATCTGGCGGATTTCCTGATCGTCGCGCGGCCCGAGGCGCTGTGGCTGGATATCGATGCCGCGCTTGCCGATGACCTGCTCAAACGGCTGAGCCTTTACAAGCTGCGCTCAAAGGTCGAGCTGGCGCGGGTCGACCTGCCGGTCAGTGCCGGGATCGGTCCGATGCCGCCCGGCGCGCTGGCCGATCCGCGCCACCCCGACATGGGTTGGCGGCTCTATGGCCAGGCCCTGAACCAAGGCGCGCCGATCGACTGGGACGCCCGGCGCGTGGCCGCGCTGGTGCCGGCGGCGGGGCGCGAACTGGTGCCGGGCGAAAGCTTCATCCTGGAATTCGGCTTCGAGCGTCTGGGCGGCGTGGATTTTCGCAAGGGCTGCTATGTCGGCCAGGAAGTGACCGCGCGGATGCATCACAAGACCAGCCTGCGCAAGGGGCTGGCGCAGGTGGCCATCGAGGGCCACGCGGCCGAGGGGGCCGCGGTACACGGCCCGGACGGCCGCGCGGCCGGGGTGATGGGCACGGTCGCGGGCGCGCGGGGTCTGGCCTG
>SKHK01000012.1 GCA_007117005.1 Paracoccaceae bacterium | reverse complement strand
CTGCGACTGCGACTGCGACTGCGACTGCGACTGCGACTGGGGGG
This sequence comes from Paracoccaceae bacterium, assembly GCA_007117005.1. Classification (GTDB taxonomy): domain Bacteria; phylum Pseudomonadota; class Alphaproteobacteria; order Rhodobacterales; family Rhodobacteraceae; genus Pararhodobacter. Next base: position 5,495 of record SKHK01000012.1, on the reverse strand, counting down.
CTGACATGCGGGCCTGGCGGAGCTTCCAGATGAACTGCGCGGCGTTGACAGTGTAGAGCGCGTAGGCCACCAGCGCGGTGATCATCAGTTGCTCTGGCGTCATGGAGCCGGCGAAAAGGGCGACCAGATAGATCGTGTGCAATGCGATCACGACGAAACTGACCATATCCTCCCAGAAGAACGCTGGCGCCAGAAGGTACTGGCCGAACACCTCTTTCTCCCAGATCGCGCCGGTGACCATGATGGTGTAAAGCGCGAAGGTCTTGATGATCACCGAGACGGTGGCGGCCATGTAGCCCTCGCCCGTCATCAGGAAGCGCACCACCAGGATGGCAGAGACGATGCAGATGACGAATTGCACCGGCGCCAGCACCCCCTGGACCATCGTCCAGCGCGATGCGTCGCGGCGGCGGCGCTGTTCATCGGTATAGAGCTGATAGCCGCCTTGGTGCCTGATTCCCTGTGCCATGCGGCACTCCCCCCGGTATTCTTCGTGTCCCGGAGTTTAACGACGGCACCCAATGTGTCAATCTCAATTTACAGTTTTTCGGTTTACACTGGGCCGCCCTGTTAGGTCGGCGCGACGGGCGCGCCTTCAATTTGGCCTATTTTCCAGCAAACAGGGGCGAAATGGCGTTGATTCGCGTTGGGTTTGGGGTGTGCCTTGGTCAGAGTGTAAGTTTCCTTTGACATGTATGGGCGACTCTGTGAAACTTGGGATGTGATCCTCTCCGCTTTCGCGCGTGGCGATTCTGGCTGGCAGGGGTTGCCGGGGGGCTTTCCTATGGATGGACTTGTTCAAATTGCAGAGATGCGCCGCCCATACAGCGACGCAGCGCTGGAACGGTTTGCGCTGCAGGTCGTGGCGCAGATCGCAGACAGGCCGATGATCGAGACCGGGAAGCCGGGAGAGAAGCTTCTTTCGCTTTTGCTGCGTCACGCGCGCAGCGGCGATCCCGCGCTGCTGGGGGGAATGTTCGACCTGATGCGCCGCCAGCGGATGCCGGCCGAGCGGGTGGTGGACGTCTACCTGCCGGCCGCCGCGCGCAGGCTGGGCAACGCCTGGCACGAGGGTGAACTGGACATTCTGGCAACGACCGTGGCGATCTCTCGTCTGCAGGCGATCCTGCGGGAGCTCAGCCGCGCCTGGCGTGCCGATCATGCCGCCGAAGCCGGGGGCGACACGCGGGTGCTGCTGGCGGTGCCGGAGCGCGAGAAACACACCCTGGGGGCGCTGATTGCCACGCAGCAACTGCGGCGCATGGGGGTTTCGGTCAATCTTCAGCTGCTGATTTCACCTGCTCGCGCCGCCGCGCTGGCGGGCAGTGGCGGCTATGACGCCGTGTTCATCAGTATGGCGAACCGTTCGAACCTTGAAACCTGCCGGTACCTTGTCAAAAGCATCAAGCGGGTTTTGCCTGATCGGGTGCCGGTTGTGCTTGGTGGCCCTCTGGCAGGCGATGAAAACGCGTTGCGTGGAATCGCCGGGGTTGATCTGGTGACATCGAATGTCATGGAGGCGCTGGTAGCCTGTGGGCTTATTGCCTATGAACAGGCCGCTCAATGACGAGCGGATGACAAGCGCCAACCCCCTCGAAAGAGGGTATGGCGCAGACAGGAGCAACCAAGCCGTGACCAATGATGGCACTACTTTCTCGCCAGGCGGATCCAGAGCACTTTTCGGTTCCGCATTGGTTTCGGGTGTCGTTTCGTCCGTGGCGGATTTTGCGCTGCTTGTGGCGCCCGACGGCATGGTGCGCAACGCGCTGGCTGGCAGCGACAGCCGCGACATCACGGCGGTAGCCGAGTGGCCCGGGCAGAACATCAAGGCGCTGATCGATGCCGAATCGGTTGTCAGGATCGAAAGGCGGCTTGCCGAAATCGACGGACTGACCGAACAGGGCGCGGAGGATGCGGTCCTTTGGGCGGAACTCATCCACCGGCACCCGTCAGGCGATGACTTTCCGGTTCGCTATTCATTTCACTGGCTGGCCGAGGAGCAGGCCATCCTGATGCTGGGCCGGGATCAGCGGCCGGTCATCGAGATGCAGCAACAGGTCCTGGACGCGCAGATCGCGCTGGAGCGCGACTACGAGGCGCAGCGCGAAATGGACACGCGCTACCGGCTGCTGATGGATTTCACCACGGATTGTATCGCCTTGGTCGCCATGAACTCCGGGCGTATCGTCGATCTGAATCACCATGCCGCCGCCCTGCTGGGCGCCGCCCGCGTCGATCTGATCGGCGCGGATTTCGCCAGCCAGTTCCTGCCGGGCGAGGATGAGGATATCGTGACCTCGCTGGGTGCTGTCAGCCGGGCCGGTGGCGAGACCTGCCCGGCGCGTAGCCGGCGCGGAGACCTGGCGCTGAAGGTGCATGGCCGCCTGTTTCGCGCCGCGGGCGAGCGTCTGATCCTGTGCCGGATCGAGCATGCCGACAGCGGGGGCGGGGTGTCCGGCCCGCTGGGCGACGATCTTGACCAGCTTTTCTACAAAGGCGTCGATGCCATCGTCTTTACCGACAAGGACGGGGTGATCATCGCCGCCAGCGATGCATTCCTGAACATCACCGATGCGGTGGGCGTTGACGCGGTGCGTGGCCGGTCGCTGGCCGATTTTCTGGTGCGCGGGGCCATAGACCTGAAGGTGCTGATCGAAAATGCTCGCCGCGCCGGGCATTTGCGCAGCTACAGCACCAAGCTGGTCACGGATTTCGACGCCCAGATTTCGGTCGACATGTCGGCGACATGGCTGGGCGACCGTTCGGACCCGCGTCTGGCGCTGATCATCCGTGATACCAGTTCGGCCTTGGCCGTGCGCAGTGATGTGGCACTGGGCGAGGACAAGGTGCGCGGCGTGATGGAGCTTGTGGGCTCTACCACGCTGAAGGACATCGTGGCCGAGACCACCAATGTCGTCGAGCGTATCTGTATCGAGACCGCCATCGAGCTGACCCGCAACAACCGCGTCGCCGCGGCCGAAATGCTGGGGCTCTCTCGGCAGTCGCTTTACGTAAAGCTGAGAAAATACGGGCTGCTGAGCCGCGACGAGGAGTAAGTCGTCCCGCGCCCCGGCCGTTCCGCCCGCCCCCGCCGTCCCTGACCTGTTGCCCGTTGCGACACGGTTTTTCCGATTCGCCCCCCGGGGCAGGCAAGGCATGGTGGCATCGCGCATCTTTCCGGCCGCCTTCGTGATCCATGTCAATTAGTGTTGTCAGCTTATCTGTCAACATGACTGGACATTAAATCCGGAGGCCACGATGCGCATTGTCTTTGTCCACCCCAACTATCATTCCGGTGGCGCCGAGATCGCCGGCAGCTGGCCGCCGGCCTGGGTGGCCTATCTGACCGGGCATCTGCGCCGCGCGGGCTTTGACGATATCCACTTCATCGACGCGATGACCAACCATATCGACCACCCCACGCTGCGCGCGCGTCTGGCCGAATTGCAGCCCGATGTCGTCGGCACCACCGCCATCACGCCGGCCATCTACGAGGCCGAGGAGGTGCTGCGCGACGCGCTGGAGGTCGTGCCCAATGCGCTGCGCGTCCTCGGCGGCATCCATGGCACCTTCATGTACCGTCAGGTCCTGTCCGAGGCGCCCTGGATCGACGTCATCGTGCGCGGCGAGGGCGAGGAAATCTTCACCAATCTGATGAACGCGGTCCGTGAGGGGCGCTGGCCACAGGACCGCGCGCGTATCAAGGGCCTTGCCTACCGCGACGGGGAAGAAATCAAGGCCACCCCCGCCGCCAGCACTGTCAAGGATCTGGATGCCATCGACCCGGACTGGACCATTCTGGAATGGGAAAAATACATCTACGTGCCGTTGGGCGTTAAGGTGGCGATCCCCAACATGGCGCGGGGCTGTCCCTTCACCTGTTCCTTTTGCAGCCAGTGGAAATTCTGGCGCGACTACCGCGTGCGCGACCCCAGGAAGGTCGCGGACGAGATCGAACGGCTGGTCAATGACCATGGCGTCGGCTTCTTCATCCTCGCCGATGAGGAACCCACCATCAACCGCAAGAAATTCATCGAATTCTGTCAGGAGCTGATCGACCGTGACCTGCCGCGCCGGATCCAGTGGGGCATCAACACCCGCGTGACCGACATCATGCGCGACAAGGAATTGCTGGGTTTCTACCGCAAGGCCGGGCTGGTGCATGTGTCGCTCGGCACCGAGGCGGCGGCGCAGTTGAAGCTGGATCAGTTCAACAAGGAAACCACCGTCGCCGAGAACAAGGAGGCGATCCGCCTGCTGCGCGAGGCCGATATCTTTGTCGAAGCGCAGTTCATCGTGGGCCTGGACAACGAGACGCCGGAGACCCTGGAAGAGACCTATCGCATGGCCTGGGACTGGCAGCCGGATCTGGCCAACTGGGCGATGTATACACCCTGGCCCTTCACGCCGCTCTTTCAGGAACTGCGCGATCAGGTCGAAGTTTACGATTTCTCGAAATACAACTTCGTGACCCCGATCATGAAGCCCGCCGCCATGACCCGCGGCGCGCTGCTGGAAGGCGTGCTGAAGAACTATCGCCGCTTCTACATGCAGAAGGCGCTGTTCCACTATCCCTGGCGTGGCACCGGCTATCGCCGGCGCTATCTGCTGGGCTGCCTCAAGGCGTTTCTCAAGGCCGGGGTGGGACGCACCTTCTATGACCTGGGCAAGCACGGCTATTTCAAGCCGGTGAAACGCGACAATCTGGATTTCGGCTTTGATCAGACGCGCACCATCGCCGAGGCGCAGATGGCCGACTGGGAGGCTGCGGCAGACCGCGCCGCCCGTGCGGCGGAACGGCGCGAGGCGTTGCGCGCGCAGGGCAAGGCGCGTGCCGCCGAACGCGCCGCGCAGGCCAAGGCTTGCGGCGGCGGCGACCAGCAGCTGCCCGATGACGAGATCGCGTCGGTGGAGGGCGCGCGCGCTTTCCGGATGCCCAACGGGGCGCAGACTGCGCCATCACCCCGGCGCGAACCCGCGGAGTAGGCCATGAGCACGTCTGCCACCGCCCGAATCGGCCCCAATGCGGTGCTTCAGCATCTGCCGTTGCTGGATGCGGCGATCGGCAAGAAGCTGCGCACGGCGCTGCTTTACCGGGCGGGAGTGGAAGAGCCCGCACCGGATGCCGGTATGCTGCCTCAGGAGCAGGTCGCCCGCCTGCATCACGCGGTGCGGCTTTACCTGCCGGACCGCGCCCCGGCCATTCAGCGCGCAGCAGGGCTGGCGACGGGCGACTACATCCTAGCCCATCGCATCCCACGCGCCGCACAGGCGCTTATCCGCGCCCTGCCGTCCTGGCTGGGCGCGCGGCTGCTGGCGCTGGCGATCACGAAACACGCCTGGACCTTCGCCGGGACCGGGCGTTTCAGGGTGACGTCCCACCGCCCCCTGACATTCGACATTGCCGCCAACCCGCTCGCTTTCCCGGGGTCGGCCGATGCGCCGGTCTGCGAATGGCATGCGGCCGTGTTCGAGCGGCTGTTCGCGGTGCTGGT
>SKHK01000096.1 GCA_007117005.1 Paracoccaceae bacterium | reverse complement strand
TGCCATCGGCCCAGATGCGCCCGATGCCGGTGATCCCTCGCCCTGCCGGGCCTCCTCCACCTCCAATCTCTCCCCCGGAGAGATTGGTCCCTGCGGGACCGGCTTCGGAGCCTTCGCAGAGTGCGACCGCGAATGACGCATAATAGAGATATTCGGTCGTCCTGACCTTTGGTCCGCCGCCCTTGCCACCGCCGCGCTGCGTGGTGGTCCGAGTCTCCTCCCGAAAATCCGTGGCCCAGATGATGTTTCCACCAATGCGCATGCGCCCATAAACACGCGGGATCACCGCGCCTTCGGTCGAGGAGGTGATGCGCAAGCTGTCGAGCCGTGCGCCCTCGATGCGTTGCGCAGGCGCGAGCGAGGAAATCAGCCAGCTGTCGATGGCCGAGCCGACCGTGGCCCCGATCATCCCGCCTATGGCTGCGCCCGACAGGCCAAGGAATGCCCCGCCAAAGCCCAGCCCGATGCTGGAGCCGACAGCGCCAAGGACAAGGGTTGCCATCTACATCAATCTCTCAATGGGAACAGGAAGGCAAAGGCGATGCGCCGTTGCCAGGCGGGACTGAGCGGCTGCTCAATCACGCCCAGCCGCTCATAGGCGTGGATGAAGCTGTCGGGGCCTGTGAGAATGCCGACATGTTTGGCAATCGCGCGTGGCACCATCCGGAACAGAAGCAACGCGCCGGGTGGGGCCTGTGCCGGTTCGACCTCGATCATCATCCTGCGCGCGCCTTCTGCCAATACCTCGCGCGACCCGGTTTCGCCCCAGTCCCGGCTATAGGGCGGGATCGGGAAGGGTTCCGGCCCCATAATCTCGCGCCAGACACCGCGCGCAAGGCCGAGGCAGTCGCAGCCGACCCCGCGCAGGCTCGCCTGGTCGTGGTAGGGCGTGCCCAGCCATCTGCGTGCAGCCGCAATGACGATGGACGGATCGGCACCGTTGCGCTGGTTCGCTGTGATTGCATCATTCACAGCACGCCACCCTCATGGCCGCCATCGCGCGACGCATAGCGCAGAATGGTGTCCTGCCCCGGAATGTGCGGGAAGCCCCGGAAATTCACGACATTCCCGAATTTGGCGCTGCACGTCTCGATCCGCTTGTCGCAGCCTGCACGGATCGAGAAACCGTCGCCCTCAGTGACAGAGCGCACGGGTGCTTCCAGCAGGGTGAAGATAGCGATGCCATCGCTGAGGTCATGCGCCAGCACCTCAGCCCGCCGCCCAGTATTAACACCGCTGGTCCAGTCAATCGTGCCGAAACTGAACCAGCCCGCGCTGAACCCCGCCAGCCCCGAGGCAGTGAAAGCCCGGTCGCGCAGCAGGTCGATGACAGCGCCGCTGCCTTTGTAGGCCGGGTCCTCCAGATTGACGCCGCAGCGCGCATCGCCAAGTGCTGCATCGCAGCCCGCCTGAAACGTCCGCCCGACAGTCTGGCCGAGCACATGCGCGAGGCTGCGGACTTCCGCCACGAAAGCCATGCGCCCGCGTCGGATTTGCCCGACTGCGCCGCGCCGCATCAGGACGCGCTGGCTGGTATCGGCCCAGTTCACGCGCCAGAGCTCGACCTCGGCCGCATCCCACCGCCCGTCCAGAATATCGGTTTCGGTGATCCGGTCGGAGGACAGCACGCCTTCGGCATCCTGCGCATCAACCGACAGGTCCGACCCGGCGCGTATTTCCGAGGCCGCGAAGCCGCTTTCGGGCTCAAACTCCGTGCCCTCGAACATCAATGTGCAATCGTGATCGGTGAAGCCAAAGCTGACGCCATCGGCGCGGGTGATGCGCCAGCACCAGGCCAGCGTCGTCGTGCCCTCATCAAGATGCGCTTGCAGCGCAGGGTCGATCTGTTTCATCGCCGGATCTCCAGCAGGGGAATGGAGGTGATCGAGCCCAGCCGCTCGATATCGAGGGTGATGTCCAGCGTGTCGCTGTCGAAACGGACGGGAACGTCGAATTCGAAGCCTGCGGTGATGCTGACACCCGCCGCCGGAGCTGTCCAGAATGTCACCACGCCAGTTGTCGTATCCACCGACCAACCGCTGGCCTGCTCAGCCCCGCCCAGCGCGAGGCGGACAGTGTCTGCGACAGGCTTGGTGATGGCGCGGGTCCAGGTCTGGTTGCCGGACGTGTAGCGTTTCATGAGCGCAAAGCTGGTCACGCTGCCATTCCCGGTGCCGATGGGCTGGTCCAGCGGCCCGGGAGCTTGCGAGGGCACGCAGGATTTGTAATCCGACCAGTCCTTGAACCGAAACCCGTGCAACCGTCCATTGCGCGCCTCGAAGAAGGCCACCACAGCCGCCAGATCATCTGCACGGCGGATGCCATAGGCGACATCATAGCGCCTCCGCGAATTGGCCCAGCTGGCATTGCGCTCCTCGTCGCCCGAGGCCAGTTCGGCGATCTGCGTGCGCCGCTCGGGACCACCCCGCGCGCCGCGGCTTATGTTGTCCGGAAACCTGACCTCGTGAAAGGACATCTGATCCTCGTCTCAGGAAGTAGGGGTTTGCTCAGGAAGCGGGTCGACTGAGGGGCGGCTACGCGGCGAACTGCGGACGTCCGCAGCGTCCACTTGATGACCCTTCGCCGCTGCAGCATCGCCGACCTCGAGCGAGGGAAACGATCATTCAAAACTGCCATTAATCTACGGAAACTGCCAATCGCAACGAGTGCGCGCCGCAGTAAACGCGAAGCCGCAACATCAAGTTCAGCCAAGTACTACAGCGAAGACACTTTCAGACCGCCCGTTTTTGAACTAAACGAGTACCCTACAGCCTATGCTCATAACCGGGGTTACTCCATGCAGCTCAGTCCCTTGCATCTTACGGTCGCAAAGCTCTTGGATGGAAGGCTGTTCAGGATACCCGGCTATCAACGAGCCTATTCCTGGCAAAAACGACAGCGGCAGGATCTTTTCAACGATATTGAAGAGGCGCATCGCTCTGGTCGTGAACACTTTATGGCGACCGTCGTAGCGCTTGCTCGTGACAAGCGAATAATCGCCGCCGACGAACTCCAAGTAGTCGAGGTCGTCGACGGGCAGCAGCGCATCACAACTATCGTGATACTTTTGAAGGCCGTACAAAAAAAACTTGCCTCTTCTGAGGAAGAAAGCCAAGCGCGAACTCGACGCGATCTCGGCGATTTGCTCGTTAAAGGGGACGATCACTCGTTAGTTCTTCTTCAAACCAATCATGATAGCAGCCATGTCTTTACCAGATATCTGCGAACAGGGGTGGTGGATGAGGAGTCAATAAATACAGCGTCCGACAAGAACATTGTAGATGCCATAAAAGAGTCCGAAGAATTCGTTTTGCGTTGGTCCCAAGAAAGCACGCCGATCGAACTTCTCGCCACGATACGAAATCGGTTATCAATAATTTATCACCAACTTTCTGATGAAGCTATCGTCTACCGCGTGTTTGAGGTGCTCAACAGTCGTGGCCTTGATGTAAGGTGGATTGACAAAACAAAGAGTCAATTAATGTCGTCACTCTTCGAGTACGTGGAGGACGGGCCTCGCCCTGATGGCCTGGCTGAGATGCGGAGAATTTGGCAGGATATTTATCGGACTCTTGGCCTAAAACAAGCTTTAGGAAACGAAGCACTGCGTTTTGCAGGTACGTTATCGATTTCTTCGCGGCCTAATCGTGTGGTTTCTGAAGAAGACGCATCTGTCGCCTTGATAGAGCGCGGCGGAAAGGAGCTAAAGACAATTGTCGAGTCTGCGGAGTGGCTGTTTAAAGTAGTTCGACTAGTGAATGATCTTAATTCTGATGTGCGACGCGCTGCGGTTACAAAAATTGCGCATGCTAGATTTCTTGCAATCGCAATTATGCTTCGAGAGTTTGACGACAAAACCGAAGACAAATTGTTGGGCGCGTGGGAAAATGTTACCTTTCGTATATTTGGGCTCGGCGGTGCTGATACTAGAATGAAGGTGGGTGAGTACGTCAGGTTGGCCCATGATGTTTATAAGGGCCAGTTATCGGCCGCTGAAATCCTTGATGAGTTGAAAAAGCTTGGCAGTAACTACGATATAAATGAATTGCTTGCGGATAAGAACTTCTGGAGTAACTGCTACGACGGGTGGACGGAAGAGCTTCGCTATCTTCTTTTCCGGTACGATGAATATCTTGCCAAAGAAGCCGGTGAGCAGATCAGCGCCTCTCAGTGGAACAAAATCTGGACGTTCGAACCTTCAAAATCTATCGAACATATTGTGCCCCAAAGTAAAGAACCCAGATTTAAACATCACCTGGGGAATCTAGTTATGCTTCTACCCGGAATGAATTCTTCGCTTCAAGACAAGCCACCGAAAAAGAAGGCAAAGGCATATCTCGGCACTGGGCTACGAGAAACGATGGCTGTTGGTAAGCTCATCGAGAAAGGCGGCACTTGGACCGAGAAGCAAGCGAAGGAACGGGCAGCGCGCATCGAGCTATTCGTGAAGACAGAATGGGCGGGATAGTTGGTGCGGCTTAATGTAGTTTTTGGACCCGCTGACAATGACTGCCAAGGCGGGCGTCGCTTGGCATAGGTGACTATGAGCGCATCATCCGCGCATCGCTTTCTCGCCCGTGAAGCCGTTGATACCATTTTGTTTGCCAACTCGGCGACGGTCCAATGTCCGCTCCGGGCTCCTTGTGACCGTACTGCACCTCCACTCCCAGTACCTACATGCCCCGCCGCCCGAGATTGACCGCGCGGGCAATGTCTGCTGCCACTTGTGTGCGGGACTGACGGAAGCTTTCCGCATCGCGCGCCATGATCGTGACATTCACTGTCGTGCTGCCATCCCCACCGCGCGCCCTATAGCCCGCAGCCTCTCTCCGCGAGAGCACGCGCTCGCCGCGCTGCAGGATCGCGGGCACTTCGTCAGGCTTGAGCCCAGCCCAGCCGCCGGAATGCATGCGGGGCGCAGCTGCGAAGGCCATGGCAGGCACCATGCGCCCCGGGGCAGGACCACCCACGACACCGCCCGCATGGAAGATATTAGCGAACAGCCCGCCTGCGCCGCCCAGCACCCCGGAAAGCAGCCCCGCCAGTGGACCGAGGATGAAGCGGCGTGCGGCCAGCCGTGCCAGATCGGCGATCATCGAGGTCACCAAATCGCGGAAGTCCAGCTTCCCCTTGCGCACGAAATCGGCCACGGCGTTCTCGGCTGCGCCAAAGGCCCCCACCAGCGCCTGACCGATATCCGCACCGATATCGCGCGCCTTGTCGGCATACTCGGCGAGCGCCGCCGTGACCGCTTGCCAGCCCGTCAGCGCAACAGTTGCGCCACTGGCCGTATCCGATCCGGCCTGCTGCCCGGCAGCACCCGCGCGCCCGGCTGCTGCTTCGGCCTGATCGAGCGCGTCACTCATGCGCTGCGCACCCGCCGTGGCGGCGTCCAGCGCATCTGCGCTCTCTTCGCCCGACCCGCGCACTGCTGCGAGAAGCGCTGCCATGGCGTCGCGCGCGCCGTCAAAGGCGCTGGCGAGTGTTGCATCCGCCCGCGCGCGAAATCCCTCGGCGGAGCGTTCGGCCCGCATGATACCGGCGTCGAAACTCGACACCCATGCCT
>SKHK01000188.1 GCA_007117005.1 Paracoccaceae bacterium | reverse complement strand
GGGGCAACGCCCCCCACTCTTTGGTAGCTTGGGGCAACGCCCCCCACCCTTTGGTAGCTTGGGGCAAAGCTCCCCCTTGCCCAGCCCCTTCAGAACGGCTAGGTTTTGATCAAATCAACAGGTTCACCATGCATATCGGCATCCTGCAAACCGGCGAAGCGCCCGAGAGCTTGCGCGCCGGCGGCGACTATCCGGATTTCTTCATTCGTCTGCTGGCGGATCAGGGATTCAGCTTCACCAATTGGCGCGTGCTCGACGGCGCCTCCCCCCCCGCCGTCACGGCCGCCGATGGCTGGCTGATCACCGGCTCGCGTTTCGGCGCCTACGAGGATCACGCCTTCATCGCGCCGTTGGAGCAGTTCATCCGCGACGGCTTTGCCGCGCGCGTGCCCGTCGCGGGCATCTGCTTCGGCCATCAGATCATGGCGCAGGCCCTTGGCGGGCGGGTCGAGAAATTCGCCGGCGGCTGGGCCGTGGGGCCGACCGATTATACGTTCGAGGACGAAACCATCACCCTGAACGCCTGGCATCAGGACCAGGTCACCACCCCGCCACCGGGCGCGCGCACCATCGGCCACAACCCCCATTGTGCCCATGCCGCGCTGGCCTATGACGCAGCGGACGGCCAACCGCTGGGCTGGTCCATCCAGCCCCACCCGGAATTCGACGACGCCTTCACCGGGGCCCTGATCGACACCCGCGGGCGCGGTCTGGTGCCGGACCCGCTGCTTGACGCCGCAAGCGCCCGTTTGGGCCAGCCCCTGCATCGTACCCGCATCGCCACCCGTATCGCCGATTTCTTCCGCGCCGCCACGCGCCCCCCGCAACAGCGAAAGGCCCGACATGGCTGACTGGCTCGAAAACGCCCCCCAGGCGGCGCGCGACTATCTTGACGGGCGCCGCCCCGACGAGGTCGAATGCGTCATCCCCGATCTGGCCGGTGTGGCTCGCGGCAAGGCGATGCCGGCGGCCAAATTCGCCAAGCAGGAGAAATTCTACCTGCCCGATTCGATCTTCCTGCAGACCATCACCGGCGATTGGGCCGATGTCCCCGATCAGGCCTTTACCGAACCGGACATGATTCTGCGGCCGGATTACAGCACCACGACCGCCGCCCCATGGACAGGCGATATCACGCTGCAGGTGATCCATGACGCGCTGGACCCCGACGGCCAGCCCGTGCCCATTGCCCCGCGCAACGTGCTGCGCCGGGTCATCGGGCTTTACCAGGACCGCGGCTGGACCCCGGTGGTGGCGCCAGAGATGGAATTCTACCTTGTGGCCCGCAACACTGACCCGGCCAAACCGATCGAGCCGCCGATGGGCCGCTCCGGCCGGCCCGCCGCCGCCCGGCAGGCCTATTCAATGTCCGCGGTCGATGAATACGGCCCGGTGATCGATGATATCTATGATTTCGCCGAGGCCCAGGGGCTGGAGATCGACGGCATCCTGCAGGAGGGCGGCGCCGGGCAGATCGAGATCAACCTCAACCACGGCGAGCCGGTGGCGCTGTCCGACGAGGTGTTCTTCTTCAAGCGTCTGATCCGCGAGGCCGCGCTGCGCGCCGATTGCTACGCCACCTTCATGGCCAAGCCGATCGAGGGCGAGCCGGGTTCGGCCATGCATATCCACCATTCCGTGGTCGACAGTGCGACGGGTGTGAACATCTTTTCGGCGCCCGACGGCACCGACACAGACGCGCATCGCCATTTCATCGGCGGGATGCAGAAATACCTGCCCGCCGTGATCGCGATCCTGGCGCCCTATGTGAACAGCTATCGCCGGTATGTCCCTGACTTCGCAGCGCCGATCAATCTTGAATGGGGCCGTGACAACCGCACCACCGGGCTGCGCATCCCGGTCTCCAGCCCGGCCTCGCGCCGGGTGGAAAACCGTCTGGCGGGAATGGATTGCAACCCCTATCTGGGCATCGCCGCCAGCCTCGCCTGCGGCTATCTGGGCCTGACCGAAAAGATCGAACCCCGCCCGCAATATCGCGGTGACGCCTATGTGGCCGAGGATGAACTACCGCTCACGCTGGGTGACGCGCTGGACCTGCTGGAGGAATGCGCCCCCGTGCGCGAGGTGCTGGGCACGCGTTTCTGCACCGTCTACGAATGCGTCAAGCGTATGGAATACAAGGAATTCCTGCAGGTCATCAGCCCCTGGGAGCGCGAACACCTGCTGCTGAATGTCTGAAGACAGGGCGGGCCATCGCGCCCTGAATGTCAGACAGATGGTCACGCCATGACTTACGCCCGAACCGACGCGAGGCAGCCGATGAAAGCCACCATCCTTGGCCTGAAAATCTGCGACACATGCCGAAAGGCGCGCAAGGCGCTGCCCGAGGCCGCATTCCGCGACATCCGCGAAATCCCTCTGACAGAGCAGGAAATCGATGCCCTGCTTTCGCAGTTCGGGGACAGGCTGATCAACCGCGCTTCGACCACCTGGCGCGGTCTTGAAGACGGCGCGCGCGGCGCGCCGCCCGCAGACTTGATTGCAGCGCACCCGGCGCTGATGAAGCGGCCTGTCATCCAGACCGAAAGCGGCGATCTGCTTGGCTGGACCACCCAGACCCGCGCCGCGCTGGGTCTGGAATAGGCGTCGGTTACAGCAGCTTCAGATCACCCGCCGAGGACCGCCCGTCACGGCCGGACTGCATCTCGAAACTGACCTTCTGGTTGTCGGCAAGCCCGGTCAACCCGGCGCGTTCCACGGCCGAGATATGCACGAACACGTCCTTCCCGCCGTCATCGGGGGCGATGAAACCGAAACCCTTGGTGCTGTTGAACCATTTCACGGTGCCTGTCGGCATGGCCGCTTCCTCTCTCTCTTGTCTTCCGGCGGCGCGATTGCCGCCGGCATCGTGCGCCCAGGTCTTTCATTCGTGAGGGCTGCCGAAAGGGAAGGCCGTCGCGGGAAAGTCTTTGTACGCTGCGTCAACCTTGCCATGATTCGCGATAAAATCAAGCTCCCGCAATCGCATTGCGCGGCCGGCCGCCAGCGGTGACCTTGACATGCCGTTCTGAAAGGCGCATTTCCTGCAAGTCCGCCTTTGCTGCCGCGTGAGCAGCCTGCACCAGTGTGACAAACCGGCGCGAAGAGGTGACAGCGGGTCGATAAAGCCGACAGGTATCTTTATAGCCAACAGGCACGCCGGCCCGAAATCCCGAGTTCCCGATATCACGCGTGGGGGCTGGTGCGGCGACCTGCTGCACGCCCGAAACCGCAACCTGCCGCCTTGTCGGCAGGCCATGGCGCGTGATTGCGCCGCATTTTACGCCGCCCGGCCAGGAAGGCCCCGCGGCGAAAGGACTGACATGACTGATTTTTCGATGCTCGGGCTGAACCCGGGCCTGATGAACGCCATTGCCCGCATGGGCCTTGACACCCCCACCCCGATCCAGGCCCGTGCGATCCCGCCGGCGATGGAGGGGCGCGATATCATGGGGCTGGCACAGACCGGCACCGGCAAGACGCTCGCCTTTGGCCTGCCGCTTCTGCACGGGCTGACCGGCCTGGGCCGCCCTGCCCCCGGCACCGTGCGCGCGCTGATCCTGGCGCCGACGCGCGAACTGGTCGCGCAGATCGCCGACAGCTTGCGCGCGCTCGCCGAAGGCGGCCCGCTGAAGGTTGTTACAGTGGTCGGCGGGGCCTCGCTGAACAAGCAGGCGGAACGGCTGTCGCGCGGCACCGATGTGCTGGTCGCCACACCGGGCCGGCTGATCGACCTGCTGGACCGCCGCGCCCTGACCCTTGCCGAGGCGCGCGTGCTGGTGCTGGACGAGGCCGACCAGATGCTGGACATGGGCTTCATCCACGCCCTGCGCAAGATCGCCCGCCACCTGCCCGAACAGCGCCAGACGATGCTGTTTTCGGCCACCATGTCCAAGGACATGAACGAGATTGCCGAGACCTATCTGCACCGCCCGGTGCGCGTGCAGGTCAACCCGCCGGGCCAGACGGTCGACAAGATCGACCAGGCGGTGCATTTCGTCGCGCAGGGCGACAAGGCGGCACTGCTGGCCGAGTACCTGGCAAAGCACACCGATGAGAGTGCGCTGGTCTTCGCCCGCACCAAGCATGGCGCCGAAAAACTGATGAAGCTGCTGGTCAGCTGGGGTTTTGCCGCCGGGTCGATCCATGGCAACAAGAGCCAGGGCCAGCGCGAGCGCACGCTGGCGGCCTTTCGCGCCGGCGAAATGAAGGTGCTGGTGGCCACGGACGTGGCCGCGCGGGGCATCGACATTCCGCTGGTGGCGCATGTCTACAACCATGACTTGCCGAATGTGCCCGAAAACTATGTCCACCGTATCGGCCGTACCGCGCGGGCGGGCCGATCCGGCCGGGCGATGGCCTTTTGCGCGCCGGCCGAAATGGCCGATCTGCGCGCGATCGAGAAACTGACGAAGACCGAGATCGCGGTCGAGGGCGGCACGCCCTGGCCCGCGCAAATGGCCGACGAGGCACGCACCAAGGCGCGAAAGGCCAATGCCGGCGGGCGTGGTGGTGGTGGCGGGCAGGCAAAGCGCCATGACGGTCCGCGCAAGGCCCCTGCGCGTGACGGGGCAGCCCCGCGCCGCAACCGCAAGCCGCGCGGCCGGTCGAACGCGGCCTGATGCGCGATCAGCCCGCCCGGGGGGCGTATCCCTTCCGGCGGGCTGTAGCGGCTGGCACGCACCGGCTGGCGCGGGTTACTTGTCCAGCCTGGACAATTTCTCCTGCAGCGCTGAAAGCTGGCGGCGAATCTCGTCCAGCTCTGCCGGGCTGCGCTTGTCGTCACCTGCTGGCGCGGCATCGTCAGGGGGCGTTTCAGCGCCCCCTTCGGCCGCGGGCATGCCCGGCCAGCCTGCCATCATCGAACGCAAGAACGCCTCCTGCTGGCGCTGCATCGCCTCGAACCCCGGCATCTGCGCCATCATCGGGTTTATCGCGCCCATCTGTTCGGCCATCCTTCCCGGCCCCTGGCGCAGCATGTCGAAGGACATCGCCAGAAACTGCGGCACCACCGATTGTGCCTGTGCCTGATAGCTGCGCACCAGATCGGTCAGCACATCCAGCGGCAGCACATTCTCGCCCCGGCTTTCATGCTCGGCGATGATCTGAAGCAGATACTGGCGGGTCAGATCGTCACCGCTTTTCAGATCGACGATCTTGACCTCGCGCCCGGCGCGGATGATCGCGGCGATGTCCTCCAGCGTGACGTAATCACTGCTCTCGGTGTTGTAGAGCCGCCGGCTGGCATAGCGCTTGATCAGAAGCGGGCTGTCGCTGTCAGACATGTCTGGCTCTCCCAATATGTACAGCCGAGGCAGCGTCACGGACGCGTCGGCCTGTCCGTGCGTCGTGGCGCCCTGCACCGCGGCGGCGCCATGGCGCCTTGGCGTGACAGGCTAATGTGCAAATTGCGGCGGGGAAACCGAATTCTGCCTGATCAATGGTCGCGAAGGGGTGAATCCGTCACCGGTCACGTCCTGCCGACGGTCTGAGCGGGGTGGAGGGCGCTGGGGAGGGCTGCCTGCCCTCCCCAGACCCCACCCGGGGATATTTGCGGACAGACGATGGGGGCGCGGTTTTTCGGCTGCG
>SKHK01000018.1 GCA_007117005.1 Paracoccaceae bacterium | reverse complement strand
ACGCCGATGGCGCGCCGCGTCTCGTAGACGGACCGGCCGCCGATGATACTGTCGGGGCGCGAGAAATAGACCTGCTCGAAGATGCAGAAGCGCGAGGTGCCACGGTCGAAGGGCCGCGAGGAGGTGACGCCCTTTGCCTCGTCGATCACCACCATCTCGCCCGGTTCGACCTCGCGCACGAATTCGGCGCCGATGATGTCCAGCGCGCAGGTCTCTGACGCCAGCGCCCAGCCGTCGCCCAGCCGGCCCAGCACCAGCGGCCGCACGCCCAGGCTGTCGCGCACGCCGATCAGCTTGGTGCGGGTCATGGCGACGATGGAAAACGCCCCCTCAACCCGGCGCAGCGCGTCCTTCATGCGTTCGGGGATGTTGCGCTGGATCGAGCGCGCCATCAGATGGATGATGCATTCGCTGTCGGACGAGGACTGAAAGATCGACCCGCGTTCGATCAGCTCGCGGCGGATCGCCTCGGCATTCGTTATGTTGCCGTTGTGCGCGATGGCCGCGCCACCCATGGCGAATTCACCGAAAAAGGGCTGCACGTCGCGGATCTGCGTGGCGCCCTTGGACCCGGCGGTGGAATAGCGCACATGGCCGATGCCGATGGAACCGGGCAGCGCCTCGATCACGCTTTGCTTGGTGAAATTGTCGCGCACCAGCCCGAAGCGATGGGCCGACTGAAAGCCGTGTTCGGGCGCATGGGTGATGATGCCGCCGGCCTCCTGGCCGCGATGCTGCAGCGCGTGCAGGCCCAGCGCCACGAAATTCGCTGCTTCCTGCACGCCGATCACGCCGAAGACGCCGCATTCCTCCCGCAACTTGTCATCGTCGAACGGGTGGCCGGGATAGATGGTCATCAGCGCGTTGCTCCGCGTGGCGGCGAATCCCTGGCAGCGGATTCAGCGCCCTTTTATCGCCTGTGGGCGGGTTTGTCACGGACCCGTCGCATGGCGTTGTCGCCGCGTCAAAGGACACACCGGGATGGACGGGCCGGCCGGGATGTCCGGCGATGGCAGGGTGCTCAGTTCCGCGGCGCCTCGCAGCCGGCGACAAGCGCCTCGTACTGGCGGACGATCCAGTTGGGCGCATCCTCTGGCACCGCGTCGGTGATCGCCTCCTGCACCCGGGCGAAGACCGCGACCGAGCGCGAATTCTCCACCATCTCCACTGTCCCGGCGGGCACGGCGGCCTGGTAGACGATCAGCGCCACCGCCACCAGCAGGATGCCGCGCAGCACGCCGAAGAAGAAGCCCAGCCCCTGATCAAGCCCCCCCAGCGCCGAATTGCGCACCAGGCTGGAAAAGACCGGGGTGAACAGCGCCACCACCACCAGCACCACGGCAAAAACCGCGGCGAAGGCGGCGATGATCGTCAGTTCGCAACTGTCGCCCAGAATGGGGCCGACAACCGGAATTTCGCGCATCCAGGGTTCCACCGCCGGGGCCAGGACAAAGGCTGCGACGGCGGCGATGACCCAGCCGGCGATGGCCAGCGTCTCTCGCAACAGCCCGCGCGCATAGGCCAGGATGCCGGAAATGATGATCACCGCCGCGACCGCGGCGTCAACCAGAGTGAAGGCATCCATGGCGTGCTCTCCTTCAGCGGGGCTCGCGGCCTGGTGGCCGGTCGCCCAGAATGGCCTCGACAAAGCCGGCGAGATCGGCCTGTTCGCGCAATGAAACCGCAGGCTCTGTGGCCTTCGCCCCAGCCGCGCCGCCACCCCGAGGCAGCATGGCGGTGGTGAAACCAAGTTTTCCCGCCTCTTTCAACCGGTTTTCGCGCTGGCTGACCGGGCGCAGCGCCCCGGAAAGCGAGATTTCACCGAAAACCACCATTTCAGGCGGCAGCGCCACATCCTCGCGCGCCGACAGCAGCGCGGCAGCGACGGCCAGATCGGCGGCGGGTTCGTGCACGCGCATGCCCCCTGCGACGTTCAGAAACACGTCCTGGCCGGCGAAACCGATGCCGCAGCGCGCCTCCAGCACCGCCAGAACGGTGGACAGCCGCCCCGAATCAAGCCCCACCACCGTACGCCGCGGCATCGCCAGCGACGAAGGCGCGACCAGCGCCTGGATCTCGGTCAGCATGGGGCGCGTGCCCTCGATCCCGGCAAAGACGACCGAACCAGGCGCGGGCGTGCCGCGTTCGGACAGGAACAGCGCCGAGGGGTTGGCGACCTCGGCCAGGCCCGCGCCCGTCATCTCGAAGACCCCGATCTCGTCGGCCGGGCCGAAACGGTTCTTGACCGCGCGCAGAATGCGGAACTGATGGCCGCGCTCGCCCTCGAAATAAAGCACGCAATCGACCATGTGTTCGACCACGCGTGGCCCGGCGATCTGGCCTTCCTTGGTGACATGGCCCACCAACACCACCGCCACGCCGCGCCGCTTGGCGAAACTGACCAGCTCATGCGCCACCGCACGCAGCTGCGCAACCGAACCCGGCGCGCTTTCCACGCTGTCCAGCCACATGGTCTGGATCGAATCGATGACCACCAGATCGGGGCGTTCGGCATCCAGCGTGGTCAGGATGTCGCGCAGCGCGGTCTCGGCGGCCAGATGCACCGGCGCGCGCGCCAGACCCAGCCGCTGGGCGCGCAGCCGCACCTGCGCCGCCGCCTCCTCGCCCGAAACATAGAGGCATTTCAGCCCCGCCCCGGCAAAGGCGGCGGTGGCCTGCAAGAGCAGCGTGGATTTGCCGATGCCCGGATCGCCGCCCACCAGAATGGCCGAGGCCGCCACCAGCCCGCCGCCCAGCACGCGGTCCAGCTCGCCCAGCCCCGACTGCGCGCGCGGCGGCGGTGGCTCGTCACTGTCCAGCGTGCTCAGCACGATGGTCCGGCCCCGGCCCGCCGCCGCGGGTTTCGGGCCGACCGAAAGCGGCGCCTCCTCGACCAGCGCATTCCAGGCCCCGCAGGCCTCGCACCGGCCTTGCCATTTGCGGTGACGCGCGCCGCATTCCTGGCAGGTGAATTGGGGGGCGGTTCTGGCCATGGCGCGTTATGCCCGGGGGCGTGCGGGCATGCAAGCGCTGCGCCGTTTGAGTATTTTGGGCAAGATGAAGGGGCGCGGGCGCGGGACTTGCCAGCCCGGCGGGCAGGGCCTATCAGGCGCGCGACATGTTTCCCCTGCGCCAAGGATGCCGCCATGATCCCCCGTTACAGCCGCCCCGAGATGGTCGCCATCTGGTCACCCGAGACGAAGTTCCGCATCTGGTTCGAGATCGAGGCCCATGCCGGCGACGCGATGGCCGATCTGGGCGTGATCCCGCGCGAGAACGCGCAGGCCGTCTGGAAGGCGCAGGACGTGGCCTTTGACGTGGCGCGCATCGACGAGATCGAGGCGGTGACGAAACATGACGTGATCGCCTTTCTGACCCATCTGGGCGAGATCGTGGGCCAGGACGCCGCGCGGTTCGTCCATCAGGGAATGACCAGTTCGGATGTGCTGGACACGACGCTGAACATCCAGCTGGTGCGCGCGGCCGATCTGCTGCTGGCGGGCATGGACCGGGTGCTGGCCGCGCTGAAGGCGCGCGCGCATGAGCACAAGGACACGGTGCGCATCGGCCGCAGCCACGGCATTCATGCCGAGCCCACCACGATGGGCCTGACCTTTGCACGCTTTTATGCCGAGATGGCGCGCGGGCGCCGCCGGCTGGAGGCCGCGCGCGACGAGGTGCGCACCGGCGCGGTTTCCGGCGCCGTGGGCACCTTTGCCAATGTCGATCCGGCCGTGGAGGCGCATGTCTGCGCGCAGATGGGCCTGGAGCCCGAGCCGATTTCGACCCAGGTCATCCCGCGTGACCGCCATGCGATGTTCTTTGCCACGCTGGGGGTAATCGCCAGTTCCATCGAGAATATCGCCACCGAGATCCGCCACATGCAGCGCACCGAGGTGCTGGAGGGCGAGGAGTTCTTCAGCGCCGGGCAGAAGGGCTCCAGCGCGATGCCGCACAAGCGCAACCCGGTGCTGACCGAAAACCTGACGGGCCTGGCGCGGCTGGTGCGCGGCATGGTGGTGCCGGCGCTGGAGAATGTGGCGCTGTGGCACGAGCGCGATATCAGCCATTCCTCGGTCGAGCGGATGATCGCGCCGGATGCGACGGTGACGCTGGATTTCGCGCTGCACCGGCTGGGGGGCGTGATCGAAAAGCTGGTGGTCTATCCGGACAACATGCTGGCCAACATGAACCGTTTCCGCGGGCTGGTGATGAGCCAGCGCGTGCTGCTGGCGCTGACCCAGGCGGGTGTGACGCGCGAAGATGCCTACCGGCTGGTGCAACGGAACGCCATGAAGGTCTGGGAAGAGGGCAAGGATTTCCAGACCGAACTGCTGGCCGATGCCGAGGTGCGCGCGGCCCTGTCAGAGGCCGAGATCGCCGAGAAATTCGACCTGGGCTATCACACCAAGCATGTCGACACGATCTTTGCGCGGGTCTTCGGCGACGCGGGTTGAGGGGCAGACCAAGGGGGACGGATTGCGGGTGGCTGCGGCAGGGGTGTCGTCGGCAGGGGGTGTCGTCAGGCCCCTGCCCGTTCGGCCCCTGCCCTTTCGGCCGCGATCATCCGGGCCAGCCGGGCACGAAACCGTAGCGGCCCCTGGTCGATGGCCAGATCCAGCGCCGGGCTGCGCGCGCCGTCCATGCCCTGCTGCACCGCGTTCAGGATCACGCGGTCTTCCTCGAACGCCGCGCGGACCGAGGCCGCGAAACGGGCCGAGACCGCGGCGTCATCCGGCGCGACATTGCGCAGCTGGAACCAGAAATACCGGGTCTGACGCGCGCTGACCGGGGTCAGGAAGTTGTAGCTGTCCATGATGAAGGCGTCATCGGGCAGCGCCCGGTCCGGCCCGCCCGTGCCAGCCCGCGTGAAGATGGCGCGGATGATGGCATGGCCGGGCCAGTGCACGGCATACTCCTGCTTTCGGTCGCAGTTGCCGGCAAAGGGCAGATAGGGCGCGTAGAAGGGCGCGGGCGGGGTGTCCATCAGCCAGCGCCAGACCGTGACGCCCCGGTCATGCACATCAGTGGTCAGGGGCACCGCGTCGGTGCCCTCGCCGCCGAACGACCCCTGATGAACCCAGGCGACATGGCTGGGGTCCAGCAGGTTGTCGGTGACGTAAAGACAGTGGCAATCCACGGTCATCGCATCGCCGCGGTTCACGCCCCAGCCCGGTTGGCCCCACATCGGCACCTCGGGGATCAACGCGGGATCGGCGCGCCCGGCCTCGCCCATCCAGACCCAGATCAGGCCGTAGCGCTCGACCACCGGATAGGCGCGCACGCGGGCACGGTGGGGGATGCGCTCGGCGCCGGGGACGCGGGTGCAGGTGCCGGCGGCGTCAAAGGTCAGCCCGTGATAGCCGCATTCCACCCGGTCCCCCTGCAGCCGCCCCATCGAGAGCGGCAGCTTTCGATGCGGGCAGGCATCCTCCAGCGCGACCACGGCGCCGGCGCGGGTGCGGAAAAAGACCAGCGGAATATCAAGCAGCCGCAGCGGGGTCAGCGCCCGCGTGATCTCGTCACCCCAGGCCGCGACATACCAGGCGTTGTACAGATAGCCGTCCTCGCCCTGCCCGCCTGTCGCCTGCCCGCCTGTCGCCTGCCCGCCTGT
>SKHK01000217.1 GCA_007117005.1 Paracoccaceae bacterium | reverse complement strand
GGGTTCGATCCGCGCTTCATCTTCGCCTGGCCGAACAGCCGAACCTCTGTCATGGGCGGCGCACAGGCCGGGATGGTGCTGCGCATCGTCACCGAGGCAAAGATGCGCGCGGCCGGCGCGGTGGACGCGGAAAAGCTGGACGCACTGGAGCAGGGCACGGCGCAGGCGCTGGATGCGCAGACGACGGCGCTGATGTCCTCGGCCCGGCTGGAGGACGACGGCATCATCGACCCGCGCGACACCCGGCAGGTGCTGGCCCAGGTGCTGGACATCTGCCGCGAGGGGGCGGCGCGGCGGCCGCGGGGCAACACATTCGGGGTGGCGCGGCTATGATCTTCGACACCATCCTGATCGCCAACCGCGGCGAGATCGCCTGCCGCGTCATCCGAACCACCCGCGCCATGGGGTATCGCACGGTGGCGGTGGTCACCGAGCCCGATGCCGGCGCGCCGCATGCGCTGGCCGCCGATCTGGCCGTGCCCATCGGCGACGCGCGGGCCTATCTGGACGGCGCGGCGATCATTGACGCCGCGCGGCGGGCGGGCGCGCAGGCGGTGCATCCGGGCTATGGGTTCCTGTCAGAGAATGCCGATTTCGCCCGCGCCTGTGCTGCGGCCGGGCTGGTGCTGATCGGCCCGCCGCCGGATGCCATGGCGCTGATGGGCGACAAGGGCGCGGCCAAGGCGGCGATGGTCGCGGCCGGGGTGCCCTGCCTGCCGGGCTATCAGGGCGCGGACCAGTCCGATGCCGTGCTGCTGGCCGAAGGGGTGCGGATCGGCTTTCCGCTGATGGTCAAGGCCAGCGCCGGGGGCGGGGGCAAGGGGATGCGGCTGGTGGCGGACGCCGACGCCCTGCCAGAGGCGCTGGCCCGGGCGCGGTCCGAGGCGGGCAAGGCTTTCGGAGATGAGACCCTGATCCTGGAACGCGCCCTGCTGTGCCCCCGGCATGTGGAGATTCAGGTTTTCGCCGACAACTATGGCAATGCGATCCATCTGGGCGAGCGCGACTGTTCGGTGCAGCGGCGGCATCAGAAGGTGGTGGAGGAAGCGCCCTCGCCCGCCGTCGATGACGCGTTGCGCGCGCGAATGGGGCAGGCGGCGGTCGATGCCGCGCGGGCCTGCGGCTATGTCGGCGCGGGGACGGTGGAATTCCTGCTGGAAGGGGGCGATTTCTTCTTTCTGGAGATGAACACCCGCCTGCAGGTCGAACATCCGGTGACCGAGGCGGTGGCGGGGATGGACCTGGTGGAATGGCAGATCCGCGTCGCGCGGGGCGAGGCGCTGCCGCTGCGCCAGGAACAGGTGGCGCTGAGCGGTCATGCGATCGAGGTGCGGCTTTACGCCGAGGACCCCGCGCAGGACTTTCTGCCGCAGGCCGGCCGCGTGCTGCGCTGGCGGGCGCCGCCGGGGCTGCGGGTGGATCATGCGCTGGCAAGTGGGCAGGCGGTCAGCCCCGATTATGACCCGATGCTGGCCAAGATCATCGCCCACGGCCCGGACCGCGAAACAGCGCGGCGGCGGCTGATTGCGGGGCTGGAGGCGACGGAAGTGCTGGGCCTGACCACCAATCGGGCCTTTCTGGCTGCTGTCCTGCGGCATGAGGGCTTTGCCTCGGGCGCAGCGACGACGGCGTTTCTGGATCAGGATTTCATCGGCGACGCCACCCTGTCGTCCGCTGTGCCGGATGCCACCACGCTGGCGCTGGCCGCCTTCTTGCTGGCTACCCGCAGCGTCGACCCCTTCGCCCCGCGTTTCGGCTGGTCGAACGGGCCGCGCCCGCTGCATCGTTTCCGGCTGGCAGCGGGCGAGGGGGTGCAAGAGGTGGCGCTGCGCTTTGCCCCGGGCCCGGTGGTGGAACTCGCCGAAGGGCCGGCGCTGCGGATCACCGCGCTGGACGGGGGCCTGTGCCGCTACCTCGCCGACGGGATCGCCGCCGCGCTGCCCTATGCCCTTGACGGTGACACGCTGCATCTGGACGGGCTTGCCCTGCGCGATGTGACACTTGCGCCGCCGCAGGCCGCGCAAACCGGGGGCGACGGGCGCTTGCTGGCACCGATGGCGGGCAAGGTGGTGCAGGTTGCCGCACAACCGGGCGAGGCGGTCGCGCAGGGGCAGGTCATCGCCGTGCTGGAGGCGATGAAGATGGAACATCCGCTGAAGGCGCCGGTGGCGGGGCGGCTGGATACGCTGGCCGTTCAGCCCGGCCAACAGGTCGCCGCGCGGGCGCTGGTGGCGGTAATCACACCCGACGAGACAGGGCAGGGGGAAACATGATCGAGCTGTGGCATTGC
Organism: Paracoccaceae bacterium; assembly: GCA_007117005.1. Taxonomy (GTDB): domain Bacteria; phylum Pseudomonadota; class Alphaproteobacteria; order Rhodobacterales; family Rhodobacteraceae; genus Pararhodobacter. Next base: position 3,383 of record SKHK01000217.1, on the reverse strand, counting down.
AAGGATTCGCGTTCGTTGCGTGCGCTGTGGACGCTGGAGGAACTGGGGCTGGAATACGGCCTGCATCTGCTGGAATTCCCGCCCCGCGTCAGCGACCCGGGGTTTCTGGACCATAATCCGCTGGGCACCGTGCCCTTTCTGCGCGACGGCGACATCGCGATGACCGAATCCAGCGCCATCGCCCATTACCTGACGCGCCGTCATGGCGACGGCAGCCTGGCCGTGGCGCCCGATGACCCGGCCTATGGCGACTGGCTGAACTGGCTTTACCATTCCGACGCCACGCTGACCTTTCCGCAGGCGCTGGTGCTGCGCTATGGCCGGTTCGAACCAAAGGACCGCCGCCAGCCGCAGGTGGTGGAGGACTACACGAAATGGTTCCTGGCCCGGCTGAAGCTGGTCAACGCGCGGCTGGAACACGCGGAATACCTGGCCGCCGATCGCTTTACCGCGGCTGATATCGCGGTGGGCTATGCGCTGTATCTGGGCCGGACAATCGGCATCGGTCAGCATTACAAGCCGCAGACCGCGGCCTATCTGGACCGGCTGACGGCCCGTCCCGCATTTCAGCGCGCCAATGCGCATGGCAAACCGCTGCCGGAGGCATGAGAGATGCAATTCGACCTGAGCGACGAGCAGCGCGCCATCCACGACGCCGCCTTCCGCTATGCCGAGGCCGAATTGCACCCGCTTTTCGCCCGGATGGATGATGATGACTGGTACCCCGCCGATCTGCTGGCAAAGCTGGGCGCGGATGGCTATTGCGGCCTGACCGCGCCAGAGGCGCTGGGCGGGGCGGGTATGGACCTGATCAGCGCCGGGCTGGTGGGCGAAGCTTTCGGCTACTGGAACACCAACGCCGCCTTCATCTGGGGCCCGCATGAGAACCTGTGCCTGAACAACATCCTGCGCAACGGCACCGAGGATCAGATCGCGCGCTATGTCCCTGACCTGTGCGCGGGCCGCAAGATCGGCGCGCTGGGGCTGACGGAACCCGGTGCGGGGTCGGATGCGCTGGGCTCGATGGCGCTGAGGGCGGTGCGGGACGGGGATGATTATGTCCTCAACGGCCGCAAGATGTTCATCTCCAACGGCCCGGTCGCCGATGTGGTGCTGACCTATGCCAAGACCGCGCCGGACCGGGGGGCAAAGGGGATTTCGGCCTTCATCGTCGATACCGGCACGCCGGGGTTTTCGGTTGCGCAGAACCTGACGAAAATGGGCTGGCGCGGCTGCCCCACGGGTGAACTGGTGTTCGAGGATGTGCGCGTGCCGGCGCGTAACCTGCTGGGGGTGGAAAACGGTGGCGTGGGCATCGTGATGAGCGGGCTGGACATCGAGCGCGCCTTCCTCGGCCTGCCCTATATCGGCGCGGCGCAGCGTTGTCTGGACCTGTCGCTGGAGTATGCCGCCACGCGAAAGCAGTTCGGCCGGCCCATCGGCAGTTTCCAGATGGTGCAGGCGATGCTGGCCGAGATGTACACCCAGATCGAGGCCGCGCGCACCTATTCCTACCGCGCGCTGGCGGCCTGCGACGCCATGGCGCGGGGCGAGGGCGGGCGCGGCGAGATCCACAAGCTTTGTGCCGCCTCCTGCCTCTTCGGCGCTGACATGATCGCCTTTGTCACCGACCGGGCGGTGCAAATTCACGGCGGTTCGGGCTTCATCTGGGAGACCGAGGTGAACCGGCATTACCGCAATGCCCGCATCGCCTCATTGGGCGGCGGCACGAACGAGGTGCGCCGCCTGATCATCGCCGAGGAACTGTTCGCCCGGCGCGGGCTGTCGCTGCGCTGAGCGCCGGAAAAGGGCCGGAAACTGCGGCCGCGGGGAAAATGTGAGTTGCCAAGGGCAGGCGCGCTATGCACTGTCATATGATCAAAAACGCGGCACCAAAAGATCGCGCGACATGTGACAGGGACAAGCGATGCCAAGATCCGATTTCTGGTCGGGGCTGGTGGTGACAGGCTTCGGCGTGCTGGCACTGGGCTGGATGATCCCCGGCTATGCCGGCGTAAACCCCTTTGCCCAGATGCCGCCCAGCCTGGTGCCCAGCATCGGCGCCTGGATCATGGTCGTCTTCGGCGGCATTGCCACCCTTTCCGCGCTGGGCCGCATGATCGCCGCGCGCCAGACCCTGCTGACCAGAGAGATCGATTGGCGCGCCGTCGGCTGGGTTGTCTGGCCTTTTGTTTATGTGGCCGCGGGCGTCTGGGTGATGCTCTATGTCAAGATCACCTGGGTTGGCGGGTTCTTCATCGCCGGGATGCTGGTCCTGCTGGGCGAACGGCGCTGGTGGATGATCCTGCTGTGTTCGGCCGCACCCGTGGGGCTGCTCTATATCCTGTCGGTTTATCTGATGCGTGTGGGCGTGGTCTAGGGCGGTGGATCTGTCGATTTTCACCAATGCTGCGGCCGAGGCGCTGACGCTGGCCTCCCTGATCGGCATCGGCGGCGGGGTGCTGCTGGGCTATATCGTCGGCGTGATCCCGGGCCTGTCGCGCGCGGTGGCGATTTCCATCGCCATTCCGATGACATTCTACATGTCGCCCTTCATCGCCATTTCCTTCCTGATCGGCCTTTCGAAGGGCACGGCGGCGGGCAGCGCGGTCTCGGCGATCCTGCTGAACGCCCCGGGCGAGGCCTCCTCGGCGCCCACCGCGCTGGACGGCTATCCGCTGGCAAAGCAGGGTCGGCCGAAGACGGCGCTGCAGGTGGGGCTGGTGGCCTCGGTCATCGGCGACATCCTGGCCACGATCGTGCTGATCTTCGTGGCGATCCCCTTTGCCCGGGTGGCGCTGCTGTTCGGCCCGTATGAAATGGCGGCGATCCTGGCCTTCGCGCTGGTCTTCATCGCCGGGCTTTCGGGGGGCAACATCTTCAAGGGGCTGGCGGCGGGGGGCCTGGGCATCTTTCTGGCCAGCATCGGGCTGGACAACCAGACCGGCCTGCCGCGGCTGACCTTCGGCTACATGGAACTGATGGACGGGCTGCCGCTGGTGGCGGTGGCCATCGGCACGCTGGCGCTGGCCGAGATGTTCGTGCAGGCCGAACGCCTGCGATACGAACGTGACAGCATGTCGGTCGCCATCAGCAACGACAAGGAAGACCGCATCACCTGGCCGATGTTCCGATCCATCCTGCCGACGGTCTTTCGCGGCACCGGGGTCGGCACCTTTGTCGGCGCGCTGCCGGGGCTGGGGCCGTCGGTGGGGTCCTTCATGTCCTACGGGATGACGGTGCGCGCGGCCAAGGACCCAGAGACCTTTGGCAAGGGCAATCCGAAGGGCATCGCGGCATCGGAATCGGCCGACAACGCGGTGATCCCGGCGGCGTTGATCCCGCTTTTCGGGCTGGGCATACCGGGCAATGTCTCGGCCGCG
>SKHK01000254.1 GCA_007117005.1 Paracoccaceae bacterium | reverse complement strand
TCGATCTGGCCGGCGGCGATGGCCTGGATCACGCCCGAATATTCCGAGGCGAGGTAAAGCTCCAGCTCGACGCCGAGGGTTTCCTGAACGTATTCCGCAAAGCGCTCATAGCGCGACATGGCGGCAGATTGCGTTTCCACGCTTTGCACGCCGTAACGGAACACCGGATGGCTTTCGCGCCAGTCCTCGGCCACGGCGGGCGCGGCCAGCGCCAGGGACAGCCCGGCAAGGGCGAGACGGGTCATGTGGATGGTCATGGCAGCTTTCTCCTGCTTTTTCGAAAGGGGGTCACTTGCCGCCGACCGCGCGCAGCGCGACCGGCAGTTCGGTTGAGGTGAGGGACTCATCGAAGCCCTCCTCATTCGCTTCGGCGCCGTAGATCGCGCGCGCGGTCTCGGTATCGAGCGCAGCGGCTGGGCCGTCGAAAACGACGCGCCCGGCGCGCATACCGATGATCCGGTCGCAATAGTTGCGGGCGGTATCGAGCGTGTGCAGATTGCAGATCACGGTAATTCCATCGCGGCGGTTGATATCGCGCAGAAGCTCCATCACCTGCTTGGCGCTGCGCGGATCGAGCGAGGCGATCGGCTCGTCGGCCAGCAGGATGCGCGGCTCTTGTACCAGCGCGCGGGCGATGGCCACGCGCTGCTGTTGTCCGCCCGAAAGCGTGTCGGCGCGCTGCAGGGCAAAGTCGCTCATCTCGACTCGTTCAAGCGCCATGATCGCGAGTGCACGCTCGGCTCGCGTGAACAGTTTCAGGCAGCTTCGCAGTTGGCCCTGATAGCTGACCCGCCCGATCAGCACGTTCGAAAGCACATCCATGCGGCCCACCAGGTTGAACTGCTGGAACACCATCGCGCAGTTGCGCCGCCATTCGCGCAGGGCGCGTCCATCGAGCGAGCCGACAAGCGCGCCGTCAAAAAGGATTTCGCCGGATGTGACCGAATTGAGCCGGTTGATGCTGCGCAACAAAGTGGATTTGCCCGCACCTGACCGGCCGATGATGGCGACCATTTCACCCGGCTCGATCGTCAGGTTGACGGCATCGAGCGCAATCTTGTCGCCGAAGACTTTGTTCAGGTTGGCGATCTGAAGCACATCTGCCTCCGCAAGCATTTCGTTGCGGCCACCGCTTAAGGCGATTCTGTGACAGTGCCGTGAAAGTTTATCAGGAAATTTTGGTAGTAAACTGAGTTTTTTTCATTTAACCCCAACGACAATCTGTCAAGCATACGATCATCTGATGAAACCGAACACTGCGCTGCCCTGCCTTTCCATACCTCTGCCCGAGGGCATCATCCTTGATCTGGATGGAACCCTGATCCGCGAACACGAAGTGCTGGAAGGCGCCCGGCGCTTGCTGGCCCGTTTCGACGGGCGCCATGTCATTGCCTCGAACAATTCCAGCGACACCGCCGCCACCCTTGCCTTGCGGCTGGCGCGCATGGGTCTGCAGGTTGCACCTGATCGGCTGGTGCTGGCGGGCGAGGAGGCCCTGCGCCTGATCGCGCAAAGCCATCCGGGTGCACAGATCCTGCTACTGGCCGCCGGTCCGCTGCATGAGCGCGCCCGCAGCCTCGGCCTGCGCCCCGACAGACGGCATGGCGATGTCGTCCTGCTATGCCGTGACCCGGGCTTCGACTACGACATGCTGAGCAACGCTGCCGACCATCTGCGGCGTGGCGTTCCCTTCTTCGTGGCCAACCCCGACCTGACCCACCCCGGCGCCAATAGCCGGCTGGTGCCGGAGACCGGCACGCTGCTGGCAGCTGTGTCGGCCTGCGCCGGCGGCGTCAAACCCTCGCAAATCATCGGCAAACCGCATCCACATCTGTTTCGGCGCGCGCTGGCCTTGCTGGGCCTGCCCCCGCACCGTACCGCGATGATCGGTGACAACCCCGACACCGATGCCAGGGGCGCGCGCGCGCAGGGCGTACCGACGCTGCTGATCGGCGACCACGCAAAGGCCGTTGCGCGCGACCCTGCCGGCCTGCTGGCTGTGCTGGGGCTGGGGCTGGGCTAAAGCCGCTTTATCGACAGCGTGTCAAAGGTTCGGGTGATGTTTTCCACGGCGCGGTCATAATCGTTCATCGCCAGACAGGCGATCAGCGCATCGACGATGGCAAGCTGCGCGATGCGGCTGGTCATCGCCTCGGTCCGGAAGCGGGTCTCGCGGGCGGCCGTTGTCAGGACGATATCGCTGTAGCGCATGATCGGCGAGCGGCCGAAACTGGTGATGGTGATTGTCGTCGCCCCAGCCTCTTTCGCCAGCCGGGTGGCGGCGAGGGTCTCATGCGTGCTGCCCGAATGCGAAACCGTCAGCGTGGTGATACCCGGCCCGGTCTGCGCGGCGCTGATGGCCTGAACATGGCTGTCGGTCACCACGCGTGCATCCAGCCCGATGCGCAGCAACCGATAATGCGCGTCCTCGACAACCGGCGCGGCACTGCCGATACCGTAAAGCTCCACCCTGCGGGCGCTGCGCATGGCATGAACCGCGCGCGCCATCGCGTCGGCATCCAGCACCGCCAGCGTGTCGGCAAGAGCCTGCGTGTTGCTGGCGAATATCTTGTTCAGGATCGTGGGCGTATCGTCTCCGCGTTCCAGATCCTCATGGATGAACTGCACATCCCTGACCAGATCCTGCGCCAGAAGGATCTTGAGCTGCTGGAATCCGCGCGTGCCGATCTGCTGGCACAGGGACACGACGCTGCCTTCGCTGACGCCGGTCGCTTCGGCCAGCTGCGTCACCGTCATATTCACCACCTCTTCGGGCTGCGCGCAGATGAATTCGGCCAGGCGCCGGCTCTTGGGCGACAACGTTGCAGACGCCGCATGAAGACGCTGCAGGACCCCATTGGCGCCCTTACCGGAAGGTATTCGGCCTGCAAGTGACATGTTCACGGCGATCCAACGAAAGCAAAGGCGGTCTTGAGGGATGACGCGCCCATCTGATGAGGCCTATCACTAGCGCTCATGGCGGGCTATTGCCACCACCAGCAGCAAAGGGCACTGGGCCGTGCCGAAAGCCGCTGATACGGGCCATCGGACTGCGATGCGCCACGCATCCCGACCAGCCTGTGTCACCGTCGCGCATTCTTCGTGACACGCAACAAGGTGCTGCCTCGCAAACCACCCTCTCTGCTGCGATCCGGGCCACACCATCGGCGCGCCGACGGCGGCCGCCCGTCTGACAGAACGCGGTGCACATGAGGTGCCATCATGAGGCCTGCAAAAGACTCATTTACGTAACCAGAATTATAGTTATGTTGTGCGTCATGACGACCAGCACACCCCATGCCCGCGCCCTGTCTGCCCTTGGCCATGATGCAAGGCTGTCGATCTTTCGGCTGCTGGTGCAGGCTGGTGAGGGCGGGCTGCGTGTAGGCGATATCGGCGCGCATCTGGACATGGCCCCCTCAACGCTTGCGCATCACCTTTCGGCGCTGGTCGATGCCGGTCTGGTTCTCCAAGAGCGGCATGGGCGCGAGGTTTTCAACCGTGCGGACTATCCGGCGATGCGTGAACTTGTGGATTTCCTGACCCATGAATGCTGCGCAGGTGTCAAGCTGCGCGCAAAGGGGGATGCAGCGTGAGTTGCGGCGTGCCCTCGCGAGAAACAACCACATTTCTGGAACAATGGCCATGACTGAGAGTTCCCTGCCCGTATCCGGCATTCGGCCCACGCGACTGCTTGCCGCTTCGCGTCAACTCTGGCAACGCCAGCGGGTCTGGCTGGTCACAGCGCTTATCCTTGGCGTTCTGGCGCTGTTGGACCCGGCGCAGGCGAGCGAGAGCGCGATATTCGCGGGCAGCGCGCTGATGCGCACCGCGCCTTACCTGATCCTGTCCATCGTCATCGCGGCCTGGGCGGGGGCCACCGGCGCGGATAACCTGATCGCGCGGGCCTTTACCGGCGCGCCGCTGACCATGGTCGCGCTTGGGGCGCTGGCGGGGGCGGTGTCGCCCTTCTGTTCCTGCGGGGTGATCCCGCTGATCGCGGCGCTGCTGGCGATGGGGGTGCCGCTATCGGCAGTCATGGCGTTCTGGCTGGCCTCGCCCTTGATGGACCCGTCGATGTTCGTGCTGACCGTGGGCGTGCTGGGGATGGAATTCGCGCTGGCCAAGACGCTCGCTGCCTTCGGGCTGGGTTTGGCGGGGGGGCTTGTCACGCATTTGCTGATGCGCGGCGGCGCCTTCGCGGACCCGCTGCGCGACGGGATCGGCAATGGCGGTTGCGGCGGCGCGCGCATCCGGGCGCCGAAGCCGGTGGCCTGGCGCTTCTGGGCCGATCCCGAGCGGCGGGCGAAGTTCGCCGCGACCGCGCTGAACACCACCCTGTTCCTGGCCAAGTGGCTGACCCTGGCCTTTGTTCTGGAAAGCCTGATGCTGGCGTGGATCCCGGCCGAGACGGTGACCGCCAGCCTGGGCGGCGCGGGCCTGGCGCCGATCTTCACCGCGACGCTGGTCGGCGTGCCGGCCTATCTGAACGGCTATGCCGCGCTGCCGCTGGTGGGCGGGCTGATCGGCCAGGGCATGGCACCGGGGGCGGGCATGGCGTTTCTGATCGCAGGTGGCGTAACCTCGATCCCGGCGGCAATGGCGGTCTGGGCGCTGGCGCGGCCACAGGTCTTCGCGCTCTATATCGGGCTGTCGTTGGGCGGCGCGCTGGCCGCGGGGCTGTTGTTCCAACTCTGGGTGGCGCTGGCGTGACGGCGCGGGCGTGATCCCGCGTCTGGCACCGACCCGGCGGGCGGGCGTTGTCGCAGCACTCGGCACCGCGCTGACCGTCTCATGGGCGTCGAGCTACTACATCCCCGCCGTCCTGGCCGTGCCGATGGCGCAGGATCTGGGCCTCTCACCCGTCTGGGTTTTCGGCGCCTTCTCGATGGCGATGGTGGTCTCGGCCATGGTCGGCCCCTGGGCCGGGGCGCGGATCGATGGCGCGGGCGGGCGCGGCGTGCTGATCGGCTCGAACCTTGTCTTTGCCACCGGGCTGCTGATGCTGGCCCTGTCCCCGTCACCCGTGATGCTGTTCGCGGGCTGGGCCGTGATGGGCCTCGGCATGGGGATCGGGCTCTATGAGGCCGGTTTCGCCACGCTGACCGGCATCTATGGCAAGGAGGCCCGCGGCCCGATCACCGGCATCACCCTGATCGCGGGCTTTGCCAGCACTGTGGGCTGGCCGCTCTCGGCGCTGATGCTGGCAACATGGGGTTGGCGTGAGGCCTGTCTGGGTTGGGCGATGATCCATCTTTTGATCGCGCTGCCGCTGAATGCCTGCCTGCCGAGTGGCACGGCAACAGCGCGCGGGCCTGCCGATGTGGGGGCTGATGGCCCACCCCCGTCGCGGCTGGCGCTTTGGTTACTGGCCTTCGTCTTTGCCGCGACATGGTTCAACGCCACGGCCATGGCCGCGCATCTGCCCGGCCTGTTGCAGGCGGCGGGCGCCAGTACCGCGATGGCGATTGCCGCAGGGGCGCTGATCGGCCCGGCACAGGTGGCCGCGCGGGTGCTTGAATTCGGGCTGATGCGCCGGTTTCATCCGCTAATTTCGGCGCGCATGGCAGCGGCGGCGCATCCGGTCGCAGCAGTGACGCTGATCGGCTTTGGCGGGCCTGCGGCCTATGTCTTCGCCATCCTGCACGGGGCGGGCAATGGCATCCTGACCATCGCCAAGGGCACGCTGCCGCTGGCGCTGTTCGGCCCGGC
>SKHK01000167.1 GCA_007117005.1 Paracoccaceae bacterium | reverse complement strand
CCAGCCGTGCGGCATGCTGTTCGACCAGTTCGACGATATGGTCGATCATCTGGTCATTGGACATCTTGTGGCTTTGCTTGCCCGCCACATAGACCATGCCGGACCCCGCGCCCCCGCCGGTAAAGCCGACATCGGTCAACAGCGCCTCGCCCGGCCCGTTGACCACACAGCCGATGATCGACAGGCTCATGGGGGTCTTGATATGGCTCAGCCGGTCTTCCAGTGCCTCGACCGTCCTGATCACGTCGAACCCCTGCCGCGCGCAGGAAGGGCAGGAGATGATCTGCACCCCGCGCGTGCGCAGGCCCAGCGATTTCAGGATCTCGTAGCCGACCTTCACCTCCTCGACCGGATCGGCGGAAAGCGAGACGCGAATGGTGTCGCCGATGCCCATCCACAAGAGGTTGCCCAGCCCCACGGCCGATTTCACCGTGCCGGTCATCAGTCCGCCGGCCTCGGTGATGCCCAGATGGATGGGGGCGTCGGTGGCCTCGGCCAGCATCTGATAGGCGGCCGCTGCCATGAACACGTCCGACGCCTTGCAGGAAATCTTGAATTCGTGAAAGTCGTTGTCCTGCAATAGCTTGATGTGATCCAAGCCACTTTCGACCATGGCGTCGGGGCAGGGCTCGCCGTATTTGTCCAGCAGGTGTTTTTCCAGGCTGCCCGCGTTGACGCCGATGCGGATGGAACAGCCGTGGTCGCGCGCGGCGCGGATCACCTCGCGCACGCGCGACGCCTCGCCGATATTGCCGGGGTTGATGCGCAGGCAGGCCGCACCGGCCTCGGCGGCCTCGATCGCGCGTTTGTAGTGGAAATGGATATCGGCGACGATGGGCACCGGGCTTTCGCGGCAGATCTCGCGCAGGGCGCGGGTGCTGGCCTGATCCGGGGTCGAGATGCGCACGATATCTGCCCCGGCATCGGCCGCGGCGATGACCTGCGCCAGTGTGGCGGCGACATCGCCGGTGTCGGTGTTGGTCATCGTCTGCACCGAGATCGGCGCCCCGCCACCGACAGGCACCGACCCCACCATGATCTGCCGGGACTGGCGCCGGTCGATATTGCGCCAGGGGCGGATGGGATTGTGAGACATGGCGCGATCCTGTCCTTTGATCAAGGCTGGGGCAAAGATAACCCTGTGGGCCGGCCGAGGCAATGCAAAGGCCATGCCGCCGGCCCGGCCTGGCGGTATCCGGGCGCCCGTTCAGGGTTGGGTCTGGGCTGGGTCAGCGCCGGCGCCAGAAGCGCGGCTCGCGCGGGGCGCTGCGGCGGGCGTCTTCGGTGGCCTGCTGCACCGCGCCTGCAGCCAACAGATAGGCCGAGGTCACGATCAGGCCCAGCGTCACCCATTGCGGCTGGTCGAAATCCGTCCAGGCGGCCCAGCCGGCCAGCACCGTCCAGCCCACCGCCATGGGCAGCGAGACCATACGCCAGCGCGCCGTGCGCACGGGATGGATGAATTTCACCTGCAGGAACATCGCCGCCGACAACACGATCACCAGTGCCAGGATCACCCAGAAATCCGGACGGATGGCAAAGACCACCACGGCGACCATGTTCCAGCAGGCGGGAAAGCCGGAAAAGGAATTGTCCGTGGTCTTCATGCGGGTGTCGGCGAAATAGAGCACGCTGGCAAAGGTGATCACGATGATCGCGATCCAGCCTGTCCAGCCGGGCAAGAGCCCGGATTTAAACAGCGCAAAGGCCGGTATGAAGACATAGGTCAGATAGTCGATGATCAGGTCCAGCAGCGCGCCGTCGATGATCGGCGCCTTGCCCTTGACGTCATAGCGCCGGGCCAGCGGGCCGTCGATGCCGTCGACGATGAAGGCCACGACCAGCCACAGGAACATCAGGCTCCATTGCGACTGGGCAGCGGCCAGCATGGCCAGCATGGAAAACACCGCGCCGGTGGCGGTGAACAGATGGACGGAATAGGCACGCAAGGTCGCAAACATGACGGGTTCATGTCGCATTGCGTGCAGTGGCGCAACAGGGAAAGGTACGGCCGGCGGGGGCAAATTCGGCCGGGCGGGGCTTGCGCCCGGTCAGCTGCGCGACTGGGCGCGCGGATGGGCGGCGCGGTAGGCGGCCATCAGGCGCCCCGTGTCGACGCCGGTATAGACCTGCGTGGTGGCGAGCGAGGCATGGCCCAGCAGTTCCTGGATCGCGCGCAGGTCGCCCCCGGCCGACAAGAGATGCGTGGCAAAGCTGTGGCGCAGGGCGTGGGGCGTGGCGCTGGCCGGCAGGCCCAGCTGCAGGCGCACGGTTTCCATCGCCTTGGACACCTGGCGCGGGTTCAGCGGGCCGCCGCGCGCTCCGCGAAACAGCGGGGCGTCCGGCGTCAGCGGGTAGGGGCAGAGTTGCGCATAGCGCGCCACCGCCTGCGCGGCGGCCGGGATCACCGGGACCAGCCGTTCCTTTCCACCCTTGCCGCGGATGCGCAGCGTGCCGGCCTGCGCGGCGGGATCCTCGGCCCCGGGTGCCTGGGGCGCCAGCGCCGACTGCCGGTCCCGGCCGGTCAGCGACAGCGCCTCGGACACGCGCAGCCCGCAGCCATACATCAGCGTCGCCACCGCGATATCGCGTGCGCGCTGCCAGTCCTCGCGCCGGTCGGTGCCGATCTCGTCCAGCACCGCGGCGGCATCTTCGGGGGTCAGGGGGCGGGGTAGGCTGCGCTGGTGGCGCGGTGCGCGGGCGGCCAGGATCACATCCGCATCAAAGCCGGGCTCGCGCTCGGTCAGCCAGCGGGCAAAGGCCTTCAGCGCCGAGAGGCTGCGCGCCACCGACCGTGCGCTGCGCCCATCGGCGCGCGCCCGCGCCATCCAGGCGCGCAGGTCCGACTGGGCAAGCGCGCGCAACTGCGCCATGCCCGCCGCGCCGCCCTGGTGATGGGCAATGAAATCCAGAAACCCCGCCACGTCGCTGCCATAGGCCGCCACCGTGTGCCGGGACATCCCCCGCAGCGCCACCAGCCCCGCCAGCCAGTCCGACAGCGCGTCGCGCAGGGCCGGGCTGATCGCCAGACCGGCGGCGGGCACTTCCGCGGCCGGGGCTGTTTCCGGGGCCAGGCCTGTTTCCGGGGTCGGGGCCGCAGCCGGGGGCGTGGCCGGGACTGCCCGCGCGTGGCTCATGCCAGCCAGCGGCGCAGCACCCGTTCGAAGGTACCAGCGAAGAAGGCCAGCAGATCGGTGCCCTGACCGGGCTTGAAACGGTGCGGGTCTTCCGACCCCATGGCCAGCATCGCCGGCAGCCGGTCCGGCCCCATGTCCAGCCGCAGCAGCGCCTCTGACCGCAGGTCCGGCGCGCGGTCGCCATAAAGACCGTCGCCGTGGGAACCGGATTGGTCTGCCGGCGCGATCTGGCGCAGCACGATCTGGCGCGGCGGCACGGAACGGCCAAGCGACATGTAGCGTTCGACATAGCCGGGGCCGCGTATGGCCATGACGGATTTCAACGGCTCCGGCGCCGCGCCGCCATCGGCGGTTTCTAGCACCAGATGCTGACAATCCACGCGCAGCACCTCGGCCACGCTGCCGCCCAGCGAGAGGACGAAATCCTCGAATCGTTCGCCATCCAGCATCTTCAGGATCGCGCGGTGGATCTGGTTGGTCGAGGACAGGTTCTCATAGGCGGCGGCGATCACCGCGCGGTGGGTCTCTTCCAGCCGCTCGATCCGGCTTTCCAGCCGTTCCATCGCCATGCTGCGCAGATCGACGACATTGCCGCCCATCGCCTGCTCGCTGGCCAGAACCAGGCTGCGCATGACCTCCGGGTCATCCAGCACCAGGCCGGGATCGGCCAGGATGCGTGCGCGCCATTCATCCAACGCGTTCTGATCTATTGCCTGTCCAGCGCCTGCCATGCCGTTTCCCGTGACGGTCGGTCTTGTTGCCCTCACTATACACCAAAGCCGCCGTCATGCCAGCCGCCTTGCCGCGCGTCATGCCGTGCCGTGGCCCGGCCAGCCCCTGCCGCCGCTGGCCGGGCTGTCCGCGATCCCGCCCTCAGTTGGTCAGGCGCCAGGTGAAGGTGCCGAAATTGTTCGCCCGCAGCGCGCGGAAACCGACCGAGGTCTGGCGGCTGTTGCACCGCATGGTCCCGGTGTTGCGGAACCGGTAGGGGCCGGGATATTCGACGCACAGGTTCTGGCTGCCACCCCAGAAACGGCTGCCGTCACCCAGCACCTCTGCATACATGTAGAAGTTGCGGTTGGTGGTGCGGCCCATGATGCGGCAGCTGAACCGATCGACCTGATACCAGCCCACATTCAGCCAGCTCGATTCGCCCTGCGGGATGTAGGACGCGGCCACCAGCACATGCGAATTTGAATCGTTGCAGACCCGAATGGTGTAGTTCGATTGCGCAGCAGCCGATGTGACGCCAAGAAAACTGGCCAGAATACCGACAAGAACCAAAAGCTTGCTGCGTATCATGATAACCTCCACCGTCTTGTTCAACCGCTTGCATCATGGCCCGGTTGACCCATTCGGGCAAGAATAAACCGCCCGCCGACGCTGATCGGGGGCGGTTTCGGTGGCTTGCGTGCCGGAAATGGCGTCAGATGATCTGTTGCCCCGTCTTCTGCCAGTCGGCCAGAAAGGTCTCCAGCCCCTTGTCGGTCAGCGGGTGGCTGGCCAGCTTGCGGATCACCTCTGGCGGCGCGGTCATCACATCGGCGCCGATCTTCGCGGCCTGGGTCACATGGTTGACCGTGCGGATGGACGCGGCCAGGATTTCGGTGCCGAAGCCGTAATTGTCATAGATCTGGCGGATATCGGCGATCAGGTCCATCCCGTCCAGGTTGATGTCGTCCAGCCGGCCGATGAAGGGGCTGATGAAGGTCGCCCCGGCCTTTGCCGCGAGGAGTGCCTGATTGGCGGCGAAACACAGCGTGACATTGACCATCTTGCCCTCGCCGCTCAGCACCTTGCAGGCCTTCAGCCCGTCCCAGGTCAGGGGCAGCTTGACGGCGATGTTGGGCGCGATCTCGGCCAGATGCCGTCCTTCGGCGATCATCGCATCGGCCTCCAGCGCCACCACCTCGGCCGATACCGGGCCATCGACGATGCCGCAGATCTCGCGCGTGACCTCGATGATGTCGCGGCCGGATTTCAGGATCAGCGAGGGGTTGGTGGTCACGCCATCGACCATGCCCAGGTCGTTCAGGTCGCGGATCGCCTGCACATCGGCAGTATCGACAAAGAATTTCATCGCGCGTCTCTTCGGGTTGCGGCTGTGGATGGGCGCGTCATACCCTAAGGCCCGCGTCCCCGAAACCCCCGATGCACCAGGTGGCATGACCGATCTGCCGGACCCCCTTTGTTTTGCCGAAGGCGCGCCGCTGGGCGTGTTGACCACCCAGCCCTTGGGCAAGGCGCTGGATTACCGCGCGCCCGAGGGGGGCGCGCGGATCGGCGATTTCGTCGAGGTGCCGCTGGGCCCGCGCCGGGTGCTGGGCGTGGTCTGGGGGCAGGCAGCGGGCGATCTGCCGCTGGCGCGGCTGCGCCCCGTTGGCCGGGTGCTGGACGTGCCGCCGATGCGCGAAGAGCTGCGCGCCTTCCTGACCCGTGCTGCCGCCTACACGCTGACCCCGCCGGAACTGATGCTGTATCTGGCCACCCGGGCGCCGGGGCTGGTAGGCGGTCAGGCGATGCGCCGGGTCTGGCGCGCCGGCCCCACCCCGCCCGCGCGGATGACCGAGGCCCGCGCGCGCGTG
>SKHK01000159.1 GCA_007117005.1 Paracoccaceae bacterium | reverse complement strand
GCTGGCGCAGATCGAGCGGATGGTGATCGAGGACACGCTGCGCCGGCATGACGGCTCGGTGCCGAAGGCGGCGCGGGCGCTGGATGTCTCGGCCTCGACGCTTTACCGAAAGCTTGACGCCTGGGCGAAGGCGGACGCCGAAAACGGGCAGGTCTAGGCATGGGTGCCGCTGCGCGCCCCGCCGCGCCCCCCGTCATCCCCCCCGCCGCGCCTCGGGGCCGCGACCGGTCGGTGCTGATCACCGGCTGTTCCTCCGGCATCGGACGGGACGCGGCACGAAGCCTGCGCGCGCGCGGTTGGCAGGTCTTTGCCGCCTGCCGGAAAGAGGCCGATTGCGAGGCCCTGCGCGCCGAGGGGTTCGCCAGCCCGCGGCTGGATTACGCCGATCCCGCCAGCATCCGCGCAGCCCTTGATCAGGTGCTGACGGCCACCGGCGGGCGGCTGGATGCGCTGTTCAACAATGGCGCCTTTGCCACCCCCGGCGCGGTCGAGGATCTGCCCACCGACGCCCTGCGCGATATATTCGAGGCCAATTTCTTTGGCTGGCACGACCTGACCCGAGCGGTGCTGCCGGTGATGCGCGCGCAGGGGCACGGGCGGGTGGTGCAATGTTCCTCGGTGCTGGGTTTCGCGCCGATGCCCTGGCGCGGGGCCTATGTGGCATCGAAATACGCGCTGGAGGGGCTGACCCATGTGCTGCGGCTGGAGATGCGCGACACGCCCGTCAGGATCATCCTGATCGAGCCCGGCCCCATCACCACCGATTTCCGCAAGAACGCGGCGCGGAATTTCGAACGCTGGATCGACTGGCAGGCCAGCCCGCGGGCCGATCAGTATGAACGCCAGTTGCGGCCGCGGCTTTATGCCTCGGCCCAGGGCGGCGATCCGGGGGAATTGCCGCCCGCGGCCGTCACGCGCTGGCTTATCCACGCGCTGGAAAGCCCGCGCCCGCGCCCACGCTATTTCGTCACCGCGCCGACCTGGGCCATGGCCATCGCCGGGCGGCTGCTGCCGACGCGATTGCTGGACGGGATACTGGCGCGTCTCTGACCCGCATCTGCCCGGCTCAGGGCATCAGCACCGTCGATCCGGTGGTCTCGCGCGCCTCCAGCACGCGATGCGCCTCGGCCACATCCTCCAGCGGGTAGCGCTGGTCCACGCGGATATGCACCGCGCCCGACAGCACCTTGTCGAAAAGCTGCCGGGCCATCGCCTGGCAGGTTTCATGGTCCGCGATATGGGTGAACAGCGTGGGCCGGGTCAGTTGCAGCGACCCGCCGGCGGCCAGCTTGCCCAGATCGACCGGCGGCACGGGGCCAGAGGCATTGCCGAAGGAAATCATCATCCCCAGCGGCCGCAGACATTTCAGCGAGCCCTCGAAGGTCGCCGCCCCCACCGAGTCCATAACCGCATCAACCCCGCGCCCGTCGGTCAGTTCGGCCACCCGGGCGGCGAAATCCCGGGTATTGTAATTGATCGCCTCGGCCGCGCCATGCTCGCGCGCCAGTGCGCATTTCGTGTCGCTGCCGGCGGTGGCGATCAGGCGGATGCCTTCGGACCGCGCCCATTGGCAGGCGATCAGCCCCACCCCGCCGGCGGCCGCGTGAAACAGCACCGTGTCGCCGGCCTTCAGCGGCACGGTACGGTGAAACAGATACTGCACCGTCAGCCCCTTCAGCATCATCGCCGCGCCGGTCTCGAAATCGATGCCATCGGGCAGGGGGCAGACCTGGGCGGCGGGCATCACGCGGGCTTCCGTATAGGCGCCCGGCGGCTGGGCGGCATAGGCGGCGCGGTCGCCGGGCTTCAGGTGGGTGACGCCTTCGCCCACGGCCTCGATCACGCCGGCGGCCTCCATCCCCAGGGCGGCGGGCAGCTGCATCGGGTAAAGCCCGCTGCGCTGATAGACGTCGATGAAGTTCAGCCCGCAGGCATGGTGGCGGATGCGCAGCTCGCCCGGGCCGGGGTCTCCCACCGCGTGGTCGGTCAGTTTCAGCGTCTCCGGCCCGCCATGGGCCTCGATGATGACGGTGCGCGCCATGATGGTCTCTCCTTCTTCGTTGTCGCACAGGATGGCGCAGGCGGCGGGCGCATGCAATCGGGGCAATTCCCATCGCCGTGCGGCTGGGGTAGGCAGGGGGCGCAACAGGCAGGGGGGCCAGAATGGCGGATTGGGAAACGGCGGTTCAGGGCAAGGCGGTGCTGATCACGGGCGCCAGCCGGGGCATCGGCGCGGCGGCGGCGCGGTTGTTCGCGGGCAAGGGCGCGAAACTGGGGCTGGCCGGGCGGCCGTCGGACGCGCTGCAGGCGGTGGCGCAGGAGACCGGCGCGGCGCTGATTCCCTGCGATGTGGCCGATTACGCGCAGGTGGCAGCCGCGGTGGCCACGATGCAGGAGCGGTTCGGCGCGCTGGATGTGCTGATCAACAATGCCGGCGTGATCGACCCCATCGCGCCCATGGCCCAGGCCGACCCGGATGCCTGGGCGCGCCAGATCGCGGTCAATCTGAACGGCGTGTTTCACGGGATGCGCGCCGCCCTGCCGGTGATGCAGGCGCAGGGGGCAGGGACCATCATCACCGTGGGGTCCGGCGCCGCCTATGGCCCGATGGAGGGCTGGTCGGGCTATTGCGCGTCAAAGGCCGGGGCGATCATGCTGACCCGCGCGGCGCATCTGGAGGCGGGCGCGGCGGTGCGCGTTCTGTCGCTTTCGCCCGGCACGGTGGCGACCGACATGCAGGTGGCGATCAAGGCATCGGGCGTGAACCGGATCAGCCAGCTGGACTGGTCGGCGCATGTGCCGCCCGAATGGCCGGCGCGGGCGCTTTTGTGGATGTGCAGCGCGGGCGCCGACCGGTTTCGTGGCGGCGAGGTGTCGCTGCGCGAAGAGGATGTGCGCGCCGAACTGGGGCTGGTCGCATGATCCGGCGCGAGGAAGCGGGCGTGCTGTGGCGGCTGGTCATCGACCGGCCGGACAAGGCCAATTCGCTGACGGGTGCGATGCTGGAGGGGCTGATCGCCCATCTGGACGCCGCGCGCGCGGCCGGCGTGGCGGGGCTGGTGCTGACCGGCACGGGCAAGGTTTTCAGCGCCGGCGCCGATCTTGACGAGGCAAAGGCGGGTCTGGCCACCAGCCCGCTGTGGATCGAGGCCGCGCAGCGGCTGGCCGATCTGCCCGCGCTGACCGTTGCGGCGCTGAACGGCACGCTGGCGGGTGGGGCGTTCAACCTGGCGCTGGCCTGCGATATCCGGCTGGGCGTGGCGGGGGCGAAGTTCTTTTACCCGGTGATGAAGCTGGGCTATCTGCCCCAGCCCGCCGACCCCGCGCGGATTGCCGCGCTGGTCGGGCCGGGGCGGGCAAAACTGATCCTGATGGCCGGGCAGCGGATCGAGGCCGAAGAGGCGCTGGCCTGGGGGCTGATCGACCGGCTGGTGGCGGCCGAGGCGCTGGTGCCGGCGGCCGAGGCGCTGTGCGCCGATGCCTGCGCGGCACCGGCGGGGCATCCGGGGCGGATCAAGGCGATGTTCACGGCGGCCTGATGGGAAGGGTGTTTCAGCAACCATTTCGGGGCCGCGCGCGGCGACTTGCCGCTGGCGGCGGGCCGCGCGGCGCGTTATGACATCACCCATGGCGCAGCTTCGATCCCTTGGCGTGATCCTGCTGGCACTGGCCGTGATGGCGGCCAGCGTGCCGATGGCCATGGCCCGCCATCACGGCGGCGCGGTGGGTACGGTGGAACTGTGCACCGGCACCGGCATGATCACCCTGCGCGTGGATGCCGGGGGCAACCCGGCGGGGTCGGAAATTCCCTGCCCGGACTGCATGCCGGCGCTGGGTGCAAACCTGCCCCAGGCGGTTGCGGGTCCGGTGCGGCCGGCGCGTCTGGTTGCCGTGCTTGCACCGATGTGCGCGTTGCCAGAGGTCATCGCCCGTCCGGCTTTTCACCGTCATGCACGGGCGCCGCCTGTCCGGGTCTGATTTCCCGTTTTCCAATCAGATCAAGACATCAGGAGGAACCGATGTTCCGCAAGACCACTCTTGCCACCCCGCTGGCCGCGGCCGCGGCGCTTTTCACCCTGCCCGCGCTGGCCTGCGACGGGTTCGAGATCCATGACGGCTATGCCCGCGCCTCGCATGCCATGGCGCAGTCCGGCGCGGCCTTCATGATCATCCATAACCATGGCACCGAGGATTGCCACATCACCGGCGCGCGGTCCGACGTCGCGCAGCGGGTCGAATTGCACACCCATATCGAGGATGATCAGGGCGTGATGCGCATGGTCGAGGTCGAAGAGGGTTTCCCGCTGCCGGTCGATGGCGAGGTGATCATGGCGCGCGGTGGCGACCATGTGATGTTCCTGGGCCTGCACCGGCCGCTGGAACAGGGCGACGAGGTCGAGGTGACCTTTGTGTTCGAAGGCGGCGCCGAGGCGACGGTGACGGTGCCCGTGGACAACGAGCGCCAGCCCGGCGCGCATGACCACGACCACGGGCATGACCATGGGCACAGCCACGACTGACGGCGCCTGACAGCAGGGAAGGGTTTTGAAGAAAAACCCTTCCCCAGGCCCAACCGTTCAGAACACCACGACCGATCGGATCGACTGGCCCTGGTGCATCATGTCGAAGCCCTTGTTGATCTCTTCCAGGCTCAGCTTGTGGGTGATCATCGGGTCGATCTCGATCTTGCCTTTCATGTACCAGTCCACGATCTTCGGCACATCCGTCCGCCCCTTGGCGCCGCCAAAGGCCGTGCCCTTCCAGACGCGGCCGGTGACCAGCTGGAAGGGCCGGGTGGCGATCTCGCGCCCGGCCTCGGCCACGCCGATAACGGTGGAAACGCCCCAGCCGCGGTGGCAGGCCTCCAGCGCCTGGCGCATGACATCGGTGTTGCCGGTGCAGTCGAATGTGTAATCGGCGCCGCCGCCGGTAAGGTCGACCAGATGCGCCACGATATCGCCCTGAACCTCGCGCGGGTTCACGAAATGGGTCATGCCGAACATCTTGCCCCATTGCGCCTTTTCGGGGTTCAGATCGACGCCCACGATCATGTCCGCGCCCACCATCCGCGCGCCCTGGATCACGTTCAGCCCGATCCCGCCCAGGCCGAAGACGATGACATTCGCGCCGGGTTCGACCTTTGCCGTGTTCGTCACCGCGCCGACGCCGGTGGTGACCCCGCAGCCGATGTAGCAGATCGTCTCGAACGGTGCGTCCTGGCGGACCTTGGCCAGGGCGATTTCGGGCAGCACGGTGAAGTTGGAAAAGGTCGAGCAGCCCATGTAGTGATGGATGGTCTGGCCCTTGTAGCTGAAGCGGCTGGTGCCGTCGGGCATGACGCCCTTGCCCTGCGTGGCGCGGATGGCGGTGCAGAGGTTGGTCTTGCCCGACAGGCAGCTTTTGCACTGCCGGCATTCGGGGGTGTAAAGCGGGATGACATGATCGCCCGGCTGCACGCTGGTGACGCCCGCGCCCACCTCGCGCACGATGCCCGCGCCCTCGTGCCCCAGAATCGAGGGGAATATCCCCTCGCTGTCCAGCCCGTCCAGCGTGTAGGCGTCGGTGTGGCAGATGCCGGTGGCCTTTATTTCCACCAGAACCTCGCCGGCGCGCGGGCCCTCCAGGTCAAGCTCGACGATTTCGAGCGGTTTCTTCGCCTCGAAGGCGACGGCGGCGCGGGTCTTCATTGATGGCTCCTTCCGGTAATGCTGCGCGACCGTATCCGGGCGGTGGGATGTGATGCTATTACCTTTGTCGCGGTGGCCGTCGGATTTTGAGTATTTGGGACAAGATGACAGGGCGGGTGTCTTGCGGGGTGGGGGCTGAGCGCGTAGCGTGCCGCGCCATGAGCACCGTCCTTTTCACCCATCCCGCCGGTCTGGATCACGTCACCCCCGATGGCCACCCCGAACGCGTAGCGCGGCTGCGGGCCGTGACCGCGGCACTGGCCGATCCCGGTTTCGATGCGCTGGTGCGGCGTGAGGCGCCACCGGCAGAGGTGGAAGAGCTGTTGCGCTGTCATCCGCAGCGCTATGTCGATCTGATCCGCGCCGCGATCCCGGCCGAGGGGAGCCGGGCGCTGGATGCCGACACCCATGTCAGCCCGGGCAGCTGGGACGCGGCGCTGGCCGGGCTGGGGCAGGTGCTGGCGGCACTGGATGCCGTGATGGCGGGCCAGGCGGACAATGCCTTCGCCGCGATCCGCCCGCCGGGGCACCATGCCGAGACCGAAAAGCCGATGGGTTTTTGCCTGTTCGGCAGTGTTGCGATCGCCGCGAAGCGGGCGCTGGATCATCATGGCCTCAAGCGCGTGGCGGTGGTGGATTTCGATGTCCATCACGGCAACGGCACGCAGGATCTGCTGTGGGACGAGCCGCGGGTGCTGTTCGCCTCCAGCCAGCAGATGCCGCTCTGGCCCGGCACCGGAGCCGTGACCGAACGCGGGGCGCATGACAACGTCATCAACATGCCGCTGCCCCCCGGCGCCAACGGGGGACAATTCCGCGCGATGTGGGAAGAGCATGCTTTCCCGCGGCTGAAAGCCTTTGCGCCGGAGCTGGTGCTGATCTCGGCCGGGTTCGACGCGCATATCGCCGATCCGCTGGCGCAACTGGCGCTGGAGGTGGCGGATTTCACCTGGATCACGCAGCGGCTGTGCGATCTCGCCGATGCCCATGCCGGCGGGCGGGTGGTCTCTGCCCTGGAGGGGGGCTATGATCTGGGCGCGCTGGCCGAAAGTGTGGCCGCGCATGTGCAGGTGCTGATGGAGCGGGGACGACGTGATGGCCGGTGAAGGGGCGGAAAAGCCTGTGGCGGATGACGTGGCGGCGATGAGCTTCGAGGCGGCGCTGAAGGCGCTGGAAGAGGTGGTGGGCCGGCTGGAAGCGGGCGATGTGCCGCTGGAGGAATCCATCGCGCTTTACGAGCGTGGCGCGGCGCTGAAGGCGCATTGCGAGGCGCGTCTGGCCGCCGCGCAGGCGCGTATCGAGCAGATCACCCAGGCCGAAGGGGGCGCGCCCACGGGCACGCGGCCGTTCGAGGCGGGATGAGTTTCGCGGCATCGCTGGAGAGCGCCGCGGCAGCGGTGGCCGCGCGGTTGGCGGCGGCACTGGCGGGCCTGCCCGATAGCCGGGTACGGCACGCCATGGCGCATGCGCTTGGTGGCGGCAAGGGATTGCGCGGGTTTCTGGTGCTGGAAGGCGCGGCGCTGCACGGTGTGGACCGCGCGCATGCGCTGAACGCCGCCGCCGCCATCGAGGCGTTGCATGCCTATTCGCTGGTGCATGACGACCTGCCGGCCATGGATGACGACGATCTGCGCCGCGGCCTGCCCACGGTGCATGTGAAATGGGACGAGGCGACGGCGATCCTGGCCGGCGATGCGCTGCAATCGCTGGCCTTTGAACTGGTCTGCCAGCCCGGCCAGCCGCAGGGCGCGGTATTGGCGCTGGAACTGGCACGGGCGGCGGGGGTGGCGGGGATGGTGCTGGGCCAGGCGCTGGATATCGAGGCCGAGACCGCGCCGGAACCTTTGTGCCTGGAACAGATCACCGCGCTTCAGGCCGGCAAGACCGGCGCGCTGTTCGGCTGGGCGGCCTGCGCCGGGCCGCGCATGGCGGGTGCCGATCATGGGCCGATGGCGCATTATGCCGCAGCGCTGGGGCTTGCCTTTCAGATCGCCGATGATTTGCTTGACCACGAAGGCGATGCGGCGCTGGCCGGCAAGGCGTTGCGAAAGGACGCGGCGGCGAGCAAGGCGACCTTTGTCTCGCTTCTGGGGGTCGAGGGCGCGCGGGCACGCGCGGCGGCACTGGTGGATGAGGCCTGCGCCGCCTTGTCGCCCTATGGCGGGCGGGCCGAAACCTTGCGGGAGGCCGCGCGCTTCGTTATCAGCCGCCGGAAATGAGGGTAGGGCCGGGATGAGCGCAGAGAGACCGAAAACGCCGCTGCTGGACCGGGTCAATACGCCCGCCGACCTGCGCGGCTTCAGCGATGCGCAACTGCGCCAGCTGGCAGACGAATTGCGCGCCGAGACCATCGCGGCGGTGTCGGAAACCGGCGGGCATCTGGGCGCCGGCCTGGGCGTGGTGGAACTGACGGTGGCGCTGCATGCCGTTTTCGACACGCCGCGCGACCGGCTGATCTGGGACGTCAGCCATCAGGCCTATCCGCACAAGATCATCACCGGGCGGCGTGACCGTATCCGCACGCTGCGCCAGAAGGACGGGCTTTCGGGCTTCACCAAACGCTCCGAAAGCCCCTATGACCCGTTCGGCGCCGCGCATAGCTCGACCAGCATTTCGGCTGCGCTGGGCTTCAAGGTGGCGCAGGATCTGGGCGGCGCGCCGGACCCCGCGCTGGGCGATGCCATCGCGGTGATCGGCGACGGGGCGATGAGCGCGGGCATGGCGTTTGAGGCGATGAACAACGCGGGCCACCTGGGCAAGCGGCTGTTCGTGGTGCTGAACGACAATGAAATGTCCATCGCCCCGCCCACGGGCGCGCTGTCGACCTATCTGTCACGGCTTTATGCCGAGGCGCCCTTGCACGACCTGAAGGCCGCCGCCAAGGGCGCGCTGGGCCTTTTGCCGCCGCCGCTGCAGGAGGGAGCGCGGCGGGCCAAGGACATGCTGAAGCATATGGCCGTGGGTGGCACGCTCTTCGAGGAACT
Organism: Paracoccaceae bacterium; assembly: GCA_007117005.1. GTDB lineage: Bacteria > Pseudomonadota > Alphaproteobacteria > Rhodobacterales > Rhodobacteraceae > Pararhodobacter. The sequence continues at coordinate 10,574 of SKHK01000159.1, read as the reverse complement.
GGGCTTTTCCTATGTCGGCCCCATCGACGGGCATGATATGGACCAGCTTCTGCCGGTGCTGCGCATGGTGCGCGAACGCGCCACGGGGCCGATGCTGCTGCATGTGCTGACGAAAAAGGGCAAGGGCTACCGCCCGGCCGAGGCCGCCGCCGACAAGGGGCACGCGACGGCGAAGTTCGACGTGCTGACCGGCAAGCAGAAAAAGGCGCCGTCGAACGCGCCGAGCTACACGCGGGTCTTTGCGCAGTCGCTGATCGCCGAGGCGGAGGAGGACGACAAGATCGTCGCGGTGACGGCGGCAATGCCCGATGGGACGGGGCTGAACCTGTTCGCCGAGCGTTTCCCGCGCCGGTGTTTCGATGTGGGCATCGCCGAACAGCACGGCGTCACGTTCTGCGCCGGGCTGGCGGCGGGGGGGCTGCGGCCCTTCTGCACGATGTATTCGACCTTCCTGCAGCGCGGCTACGATCAGGTGGTGCATGACGTGGCGATCCAGCGCCTGCCGGTGCGTTTCGCCATCGACCGTGCCGGGCTGGTGGGGGCCGATGGCGCCACCCATGCGGGCAGTTTCGACGTGGCCTATCTGGCCAACCTGCCGGGCTTCGTGGTGATGGCGGCGGCCGATGAGGCGGAACTGGTCCACATGGTCGCCACCGCCGCGCGCCATGACGCGGGGCCCATCGCGTTCCGCTTTCCACGCGGCGAGGGTGTGGGGGTGGAGATGCCCGAGCGCGGGCAGCCGCTGGAAATCGGCCGCGGCCGGTTGTTGCGCGAGGGCGGGTGCGTGGCGATCCTGTCCTTCGGTGCGCGCCTGGCCGAGGTGATGCGCGCCGCCGATGCGCTGGCTGCGCGAGGCATCGCCCCCACGGTGGCCGATGCGCGTTTCGCCAAGCCGCTGGACCGTGACCTGATCATGCAGTTGGCCCGTCACCACGAGGCGCTGATCACCATCGAGGAAGGCGCGATCGGCGGTTTCGGCAGCCATGTCGCGCAACTGCTGGCCGAGGAAGGGGTGTTCGACACCGGGCTGAAATACCGCTCCATGGTGCTGCCGGATATCTTCATCGACCAGGCCAGCCCCGCGGACATGTATGCCGTGGCCGGGATGAACGCCGAGGATATCGAGGGCAAGGTGCTGGCCACGCTGGGGGTCCAGGACCTGGGCGCGCGCAGGGTGGGCCAAAAGCCTTGAGAAAGGCTTTTGCAAGGCATTTACTGAAATGCCTTGGTCCCGCGGGGGCCGGGCGACACGCATGAAAGGACGCCCGTCATGCTGACCCCGCAAGACCCCGAACCCCGGGTGTTTTCCGACGCCAGGGCCGCTGTCGAGCAGCTTCAGACGCTTTATGACGACGCTGTGCGCCATCTGGCCCAGGGGTTTCGCGCGCTGATCGACAATCCCGCCGGCGCCGGCCGGTGGCGGGCCTTCTACCCGGAGATCCGTGTCACCAGCACCAGCCATGCCATCGCCGACAGCCGTCTTTCCTTCGGCTATCTGGCCGAACCCGGCACCTATGCCACCACCGTCACCCGGCCGGATCTGTTCCGGCACTACCTGCGCCGGCAGATCGACCTTCTGATCCGCAATCACGGCCAGCCCGTCACCATCGGCCCCGGCACAACCCCCATCCCCTTGCATTTCGCGCTGGCCAGCCCCGCCGCGGCCGGAACCGATGCGCAGGGCGCGGATGGCGACCTGCCCCTGACCCTGCGCGATCATTTCGATGTGCCGGATCTGGCCATCACCAATGATGCCATCGTCAATGCCGAGGGCGCGCGCAATCCCGACGGCTCGATCCCGCTGGCGCCCTTCACCGCGCAGCGCATCGATTACTCGCTGGCCCGGCTGGCCCATTACACCGCCACTGACCCGGGCCATTTCCAGAACCATGTGCTGTTCACCAATTACCAGTTCTACGTCGATGCGTTTCAGGACTTTGCCCGCCAGGCCCTCGCCGACCCGTCCAGCGGCTATGACGGTTTCGTCGGCCCCGGCAATGCCCGCATCACCGACGCCCATGCCCCCCTGAGCACGCCCGAGCGCATGCCCCAGATGCCCGCCTATCACCTGATGCGCCCGCGCGGGCAGGGTATCACGCTGGTCAATATCGGTGTCGGCCCCTCGAACGCGAAAACCGCCACCGACCATATCGCCGTCCTGCGGCCGCATGCCTGGCTGATGGTCGGCCATTGCGCCGGGCTGCGCCATTCGCAGCGGCTGGGTGATTTCGTCCTCGCCCATGCCTATCTGCGCGAGGATAACGTGCTCAACGAGGACCTGCCGGTGTGGGTGCCGATCCCCGCGCTCGCCGAAATCCAGATCGCGCTGGAAGAGGCCGTGGCCGAGGTCACGCAGCTTTCGGGCTACGATCTGAAACGCGTCATGCGCACCGGCACTGTCGCCACCATCGACAACCGCAACTGGGAATTGCGCGACCAGTCCGGCCCCGTGCAGCGTCTGTCGCAGTCCCGCGCCGTGGCGCTGGACATGGAAAGCGCCACCATCGCTGCCAACGGCTTCCGCTTCCGGGTGCCTTATGGCACCCTTTTGTGCGTGTCCGACAAGCCGCTGCATGGCGAGTTGAAACTGCCCGGCATGGCGTCCAGTTTTTACCGCACCCAGGTCTCGCGCCATCTGATGATCGGCATCCGGGCCATGGAACGGCTGCGCGAGATGCCGCTGGAACGCATCCACAGCCGAAAGCTGCGCAGTTTTGACGAGACCGCCTTTCTGTAGGCCCGGCCGGGTAGATCGGTTCCGACATCCCTTCGCAGCAGGCCGTATAGGCAGTTGTCCCCAGAAATCCGGTGTTTTTCCGCCCGGAAAAGTGCGTTGCACATTGTGCCCGCGCGCAATCTGCGTCTAGATGCGGCGCACCCCCTGCTGCGGCCGGCAGCCCCGGCGGCGCAGGATTGCAAGAGATTCACGCTGATCGAAACAGCAACGGAGAAGATCATGTCGAAACCGATGACCAAGACCCAGCTTGTCGCCGCGCTTGCCGAAAAGATGGACAGCGACAAGAAGACCGCCGCCGCCGCGCTGGACGCCATCGGCGAGCTGGTCGCGAGCGAGGTCAGCGCCGGCGGCGCCATCACCCTGCCCGGTATCGGCAAGATCGCCTGCCGCGCCCGCCCCGAGCGTCAGGTCCGCAACCCCCAGACCGGCGAGACGATGACAAAGGCCGCTGACCGCGCCGTCAAGGTCACCATCGCCAAGGCGCTGAAAGACAGCGTCAACGGCTGATCGGCGCCGCTGACGGATCGTCTTATCTGCGAAAGCCGCCCCGTCACGGGCGGCTTTCGTCTTTGTTGGTGACGGGGCGATCGGGCGGATGGCCCGCCCGCCGTGTCAGGCTGCCGCCGCGCTCTCACCCTCCGCGCCGGGCGTATAGTTCAGCACCGGGGCCAGCCAGCGTTCGGCCTCTTCCACGCTCATCCCCTTTCGCCGTGCGTAATCGGCGGCCTGATCGGCCTCGATCTTCGACACCCCGAAATAGAAGCTGTCCGGCTGGCCGATATAAAGGCCCGAGACCGAGGCACCGGGCCACATGGCATAGCTTTCGGTCAGGGTGACGCCGGTGGCGGCCTCGGCATCCAAGAGCCGCCAGAGCGTGGCCTTTTCGGTATGGTCGGGCTGGGCGGGGTAGCCGGGGGCGGGGCGGATGCCGGCATAGGGCTCGGCGATCAGTTCGGCCGGGCTGTAGCCTTCATCCGGCGCATAGCCCCAGAACTCGCGCCGCACGCGCTGGTGCAGCATCTCGGCCATCGCCTCGGCATAGCGGTCGGCCAGCGCCTTGACCATGATGGCGGCGTAATCGTCGCCTGCGTCTTCATAGCGTTTGGCGATGTCGATTTCCTGCGCGCCGGCCGTCACCACAAAGGCGCCGACATGGTCCGCAATGCCCGAGGGCGCCACGAAATCCGACAGCGCGATATTCGGCTTGCCGCCGCGCCGGGGCAGTTGCTGGCGCAGGGTGTGGAGGGTTTCCAGTACGGCGCGGCGCCCAGGATCGGTATAAAGCCGGATATCGTCCCCTTCCGCATTCGCGGGCCAGAAACCCACCACCGCGCGGGGCTGAAACCAGCGCTCGCCGATGATGCGTTGCAGCATCGACTGCGCATCGGCAAAGAGGGATCGCGCCGCCTCGCCCACCGTCGCATCCTCCAGAATGCGGGGATAGACGCCCTTCAGCTCCCATGACTGGAAAAAGGGCGTCCAGTCGATATAGCGCGCGATCTCGGCCAGGTCCCAGTCGTCCAGCACTTTCGACCCGGTGAAGCGGGGGGCCACGGGCTGATAGGCGTCCCAGCCCAGTTGCAGGGCATTGGCGCGGGCGGCGGCCAGCGGCAGGCGTTCCTTTTCGCGCTCGCCGCGGGCGTGCGCGGCGGCAAGGCTGGCATATTCTCCTTTCGTCTTCTGCACGAAAGCCGGTTTCTGGTCCTTCGACAACAGCGCCGATACCACGCCCACCGCTCGGCTGGCGTCGGTCACATAGACCGCTTGCCCCCGGTCGTAAGCCGGGTGAATCTTCACCGCCGTATGCATGCGGCTGGTCGTCGCCCCGCCGATCAGCAGCGGCATGTCGAAACCCTGTTTCTCCATCTCGGCCGCCACATGCACCATCTCGTCCAGCGAGGGGGTGATCAGGCCGGAAAGCCCGATCATGTCGACCTTTCTCTCGCGCGCGGTCTGCAGGATCTTTTCCGCCGGGACCATGACGCCCAGATCGATGATCTCATACCCGTTACAGGCCAGAACGACGCCGACGATATTCTTTCCGATATCGTGCACATCACCCTTTACCGTCGCCATCAGCACCCGGCCCGCTGCCTGCCGTTCGTCCTTTTCGGCCTCCATGTAAGGCAGCAGCACGGCGACGCCCTGTTTCATCACCCGGGCGGATTTGACCACCTGCGGCAGGAACATCTTGCCCGCGCCAAAGAGGTCGCCGACCACATTCATCCCGGCCATCAGCGGCCCTTCGATCACATCCAGCGGGCGGGCGGCCTGCTGGCGGGCCTCTTCCACATCGGCGTCCACGAATTCGGTGATGCCATTGACCAGCGCATGTTCCAGGCGCTTTTCCACCGGCCATTCGCGCCAGGCCAGATCACGCGCGCGGGCCTCGCGCGCGCCGCCCTTGAAACGCTCGGCCAGGGCCAGCAGGCGCTCGGTTCCATCTGACCGGCGGTTGAGGACCACATCCTCGCAGGCCTCGCGCAGCTCGGGGTCGATCTGGTCGTAGACCGCCAGCTGGCCCGCGTTGACGATCCCCATGTCCATGCCAGCGCGGATAGCGTGATAAAGGAACACCGCATGCATCGCCTCGCGCACCGTGTCGTTGCCGCGAAAGCTGAAGGACAGGTTGGAGACACCGCCCGACACATGGGCATGGGGCAGGTTGTCCCTGATCCAGCGCGTGGCCTCGATGAAATCGACGCCGTAGTTGTCATGCTCCTCGATTCCCGTGGCGACGGCAAAGATATTGGGGTCGAAGATAATGTCCTCTGCCGGGAAGCCGTCATCCACCAGCAGCTTGTAGGCGCGCGCGCAGATCTCGGTCTTGCGCTCTTGCGTGTCGGCCTGGCCGGTCTCGTCAAAGGCCATCACCACCACGGCGGCGCCATAGGCGCGGCACAGGCGCGCGTGACGCAGGAACTGCTCCTCGCCCTCTTTCAGGCTGATGGAATTGACCACCGCCTTGCCCTGCACGCATTTCAGCCCTTCCTCGATCACCTCCCATTTGGAACTGTCGATCATCACCGGCACGCGGGCGATATCGGGCTCGGCGGCCAGAAGGTTCAGGAAATCGCGCATCGCGGCGGCCGAATCGATCAGCCCCTCGTCCATGTTCACGTCGATGATTTGCGCGCCGCCCTGCACCTGATCCAGCGCCACCTCCAGCGCGGTGGTGAAATCGCCCTCGCGCACCAGCTTGCGGAACCGGGCAGAGCCGGTGACATTCGTGCGCTCGCCGACATTGACGAAGGGGATTTCGGGCGTCAGCGTGAAGGGCTCCAGCCCGGAAAGCCGCAGGCGGGGGGTGATGGTGGGCAGCGTGCGGGGGGCGTGGCGGCGGGCGGCATCGGCGATGGCCGCGATGTGTTCGGGCGTGGTGCCGCAGCAGCCGCCGACCACATTGACCAACCCCTCGCGCAGGAAATCCTCGATCTGCGCGGCGGTCTCTTCCGGCCCCTCGTCATAGCCGCCAAAGGCGTTGGGCAGGCCGGCATTCGGGTAGGCGCAGATGAAGGTATCGGCGACGGCGGAAAGCTCGGCGACATGGGGCCGCATCGCCTCTGCCCCCAGCGCGCAGTTCAGCCCGATGGTAAAGGGGCGGGCGTGCATCAGCGAATGCCAGAAGGCGGTGGGGGTCTGGCCGGTCAGCGTGCGGCCCGATGCATCGGTGATGGTGCCGGAGATCATCAGCGGCAGTTCGACGCCGGTTTCGGCAAAGACCTGATGGGCGGCAAAGACCGCGGCCTTGGCGTTCAACGTGTCGAAGATGGTCTCGATCAGGATCAGGTCCGACCCGCCGGCGACCAGCCCGCGGATCTGTTCGGCATAGGCCGCGCGCAATTCGTCAAAGCTCACGGCGCGGTAGCCGGGGTTGTTCACGTCCGGGCTGATGGATGCCGTGCGGTTCGTGGGCCCCACGGCGCCGGCGACGAAGCGGGGGCGGCCGTCCTGCGCGGTGGCCCGGTCCAGCGCCTGACGCGCCAGCCGCGCGCCCTGTTCGTTCAGCAGATGGACGGCGTGTTCCAGCCCGTAATCCGCCTGCGCGATAGCGGTCGAGGAAAAGGTGTTCGTCTCAACGATATCCGCGCCGGCCATGGCGTATCGATAATGAATATCCTCGACCGCCGAGGGCTGGGTGAGGATCAGCAGGTCGTTGTTGCCCTGCTGCGGGCGGCGTTCGCTGCCGGGACGGTCCCAGCGCAGCACCGGGTGGCAGGCGCAGCCTGGGCCGTGGCCGATGAAATCATCCTCGCCCAGGCCAAGGCGCTGCACCTGCGTGCCCATCGCCCCGTCCAGCACCAGCACCCGCTCGCGCGCGGCGGCGGTCAGTTGGTCGAAGATGGGCGAGCGGCGGGGGCGGGTCATGGCAGTCCTTCCGGGGTCATCGGCATGCAGAAAAGCGCCCTTGCGGCGCTGCCCCTGTCTGGCCTGTGATCACTCTGATCGCAAATTCATAATTTTTCTCAAGATCATGAGCCGCACTCATGCACCCCTGCCTGAACGGCGAAAGAAAACCGGCCGCGCCGGGGGGGGGCGCGGCCGGTTGCGGGGGTCGGCGCGGATCAGTCGTTCAGCGACAGGGCCACGAAGCGCGGATCGTCGCCGCGGCGCACCATGATCAGCAGGTTGCGCCGGCCGGCGTCGCGCGCGGCGTCGATCTGGCGCTGGAAATCGGCGATGCTGGTCACCGGCTCCTGCCCGGCCTCGGTGATGATGTCACCGGCGCGGACGCCCTTGTTGTCGGCATCCGATCCCGGCATCACCTGCCGAATGACCAGCCCGGTGACGCTGGAGGGCAGCGCCATTTCCTCGCGCATGGTCGGCGTCAGTTCGGCCAGTTCCATCCCCATCAGTTCAACGGGGCCCGAGGGGGCGGGGGCGCGCGGCTGACCGGGGGCCGAGGGGCCGCCATCGTCGCGCAGGCCCAGCGTGACCTGCACCACCTGTTCGCTGCCATCGCGCATCACCGTCACATCGACGATGATATCGACGCCGGCATCGGCCACGCGGCGCACCAGATCGCGCGTGTCGGTGACCTCATTCCCGTTGAAGCGGGTGATCACGTCGCCGGAACGGATGCCGGCAGCGCGGGCGGGGCCGTCCATCACCTCGGTCACCAGGGCGCCGCGGGCTTCGGGCAGGTCCATGGCCTCGGCCACCTCGGCGCTGACGTCCTGGATGCGCACGCCCAGCCAGCCGCGCCGTGCGGCGCCGAATTCCTGCAACTGCTCGACCACGCGCGCCGCCACGTTGGAGGACATGGCAAAGCCGATACCGATAGAGCCGCCGGTGGGCGACAGGATGGCGGTGTTCACGCCCACGACCTCGCCGGCCATGTTGAACAGCGGGCCGCCGGAATTGCCGCGGTTGATGGCGGCGTCGGTCTGCAGGTAGTCGTCAAAGTTGCCCTGCAGCGCCCGGCCGCGGGCCGAGATGATGCCGGCCGAGACCGAAAAGCCCTGGCCCAGCGGGTTGCCCACGGCCAGCACCCAGTCGCCCACGCGCGTGGCTTCGCTGTCGCCCCAGGGCACATGCGGCAGGTCGGCGTCATGTTCGATGCGCAGCAGCGCGATATCGGTCGCCGGGTCGGTGCCCACCAGGGTCGCGCTCAATTCCAGCCCGGAAAAGAACTCGATGCGGATCTCGTCGGCGCCCTCGATGACGTGGTTGTTGGTGACGATCAGCCCGTCGGGCGAGATCACGAAACCCGAGCCCAGCGACTGGCTTTGCCGCGGCCGGGGCGGGGCGCCCGGGCCGTCGCGGCCGCCCGGGCCCTCGCGGTTGAAGAATTCGTTGAAGAAATCCTGAAAGGGCGCGCCGTCGGGCAGGCGGGGCCCGCCCCGGCCCATGTCGCCGGCCACGCGGGTGGATGTGGTGATGTTCACCACGGCGGGACTGACCGATTCCGCCAGATCGGCGAAACTGGCCGGCCGGTCCTGCGCGGCCGCCCCGATGGTCTGCGCGATCAGCAGCGCCGCGGCAAGCATGAGACCCCAGACAAGCGACAGCAGGGCAGGGCGCTCTACTGGTCTTTGGGTCAGTGCGATGGCTTGATACATGGAACATCTCCGTAACGGAAAGGGCCGGATGGACACCGGCCGGCGGTTTGTCGCACGGCGATCTTGCCGCATTGTGGAAGGAAGATAGAGGCATTGCGGCATTGTGCAAACAGGCTTTGTGCGCTTCAAGTGAAGGTGAAGGTCATTTCAACGTCGCCGCGGCCCCAGCGCCGACAGCAGGCGTAAGCCGTATTCGGCGGGGCAGGGACAGGCAGCCGGCCCGCCGGCATCAGAAACAGGAGCCGCGCCGATGACGTCGCCCCAGGGGCATGAACCGACACATGAGGGCGCCTCGCCCGGCCCCCCGCCCAGCGGGCCGGCGCCCGGCCTGACGGCGCTTGCCAATGCCTTCATCGCCTTTCTGTTTGCCGCCTCGGCGCCGGTGGCGATCATCCTGAGCGCAGGCGCGCGCGGGGGGCTGGACGAGGGGGATATCGCGTCCTGGATCTTTGCGGCCTTTGCCGTGAACGGCGCGCTGACCGTGGCGATATCGTGGTATTTCCGCCAGCCCCTGGCTTTTTTCTGGACGATCCCGGGCACCGTGCTGGTGGGCCAGGCGCTGCTGACCCTGACCCTGCCAGAGGTGGTGGGCGCCTATATCCTGACCGGTCTGCTGCTGGTCGTGCTGGGCCTGACCGGCTGGGTGCGCCGGGTGATGGACCGCCTGCCGCTGGCCATCGTCATGGGCATGGTGGCCGGGGTCTTCGTGCAGTTCGGGCTGGACTGGATAAGGGCCTTTCGGACCGACGCGGCACTTGTCGCGGCGATGACCGGGGCGTTCTTCGTGCTGTCGGCCCTGCCGGGGCTGGCGCGCTGGCTGCCGCCGATGATCGGGGTGCTGGTGGTGGGCGTCGTGGTGCTGCTTTTCGGCCCGGACATGGCGGCGGAGGGCCAGCCGGGCCTGCGTGATTTCCGCCCCGATGCGGTGCTGGCCGCGCCGATCCTCTATGCCCCGCAGTTCAGCTTGGCCGCGGCGGTGGAACTGGTCCTGCCGCTGGCGATCACGGTCATCGCCGCGCAGAACGCGCAGGGCATCGTCATCCTGCGCCAGGCCGGCCACAACCCGCCCGTGAACGCCATCACCAGCGCCTGCGGGGCGACATCGCTGGTCACGGCGGTGTTCGGCAGCGTGTCCACCTGCCTGACCGGGCCGTCGAACGCGATTCTGGTATCCAGCGGGCATCCGGCGCGGCACTGGCTGGCGGCGGTCATCCTGGGGGTCTTCGGCATCCTGTTCGGCCTGTTCGCGCCGCTGGTGACGGGGCTGTTGCTGGCCACGCCGGTGGCGTTTGTCGCCACGCTGGCCGCGCTGGCGCTGCTGCGCACGCTGCAGGGCGCGTTCCAGACCGCCTTTGCGCCGGGCCTGCCGCTGGGCGCGCTGGTGGCTTTTCTGGTCACGCTGGCGGGGCTGCCGTTCCTGAATATCGGCGCGCCCTTCTGGGCGCTGGTTTTCGGCTTTCTGGTCAGCCTGCTGATGGAGCGTGACCGTCTGCGTGGCTGATATGCGGCCAGGAAGGAGACCGGGCGGCGGGGGTTGCTCATCATGCCGCGCATCAGCAGGTGGCAGGCCACCCTGCAGAACTTTCAGCCCATGGCGCTGCCTTTTGTTCAGGGGGTTACGTTGCGCCCTGGTCGAAATGCGTGGCGGTTGTCAGTGACCTGCCCCCAAGAAACCGGGCCATTCAAAAGGAGAGTTTGTTCTTGTAACGTTCGTCAGAACAAGGAGAACAGACGATGCGCAAATCACGTTTCACCGAAGAACAGATCGTGGGGAT
>SKHK01000172.1 GCA_007117005.1 Paracoccaceae bacterium | reverse complement strand
TCGTTGACGCCGCGGCCCCCGGCCTCGACCCCCACGATGGCGACCTCCTTGTCATCGAGGAACGGGTAGAAGAGTCCCATCGCGTTCGACCCCCCGCCGATGGCGGCGACCAGGGTGTCGGGCAGGCGGCCCTCGGCGGCCATCATCTGCTGGCGGGTTTCCTTGCCGATGATCGCCTGGAAATCGCGCACCATGGCCGGATAGGGGTGCGGGCCGGCCACCGTGCCGATACAGTAGAAGGTGTCGTGCACATTGGTCACCCAGTCGCGCAGGGCGTCGTTCATCGCGTCCTTCAGCGTGCCGCGCCCGCTGGTGACGGGAACCACCTCGGCGCCCAGCAGCTTCATGCGGAACACATTGGGCTGCTGGCGTTCGACATCATGCGCGCCCATGTAGACCACGCATTGCAGGCCGAACTTGGCGCAGACCGTGGCGGTGGCGACGCCATGCTGGCCGGCGCCGGTTTCGGCGATGATGCGGGTCTTGCCCATGCGGCGCGCCAGGATGATCTGGCCCAGCACGTTGTTGATCTTGTGCGCGCCGGTGTGGTTCAGCTCGTCGCGCTTCATGTAGACCTTGGCGCCGCCCAGATGGTCGGTCAGGCGTTCGGCGAAATAGAGCGGGCTGGGGCGGCCGACATAATGGGTCCAGAGGTCATCCATCTCGGCCCAGAAGCTGGCATCGGTCTTGGCGCGCTCATACTGCGCTTCCAGTTCCAGGATCAGCGGCATCAGGGTTTCGGAGACGAAACGCCCGCCGAACTGGCCGAAGCGGCCCTGCTCATCGGGGCCGGTCAGATAGGAGTTGATCAGATCGTCGGGCATGGTGTCCTTCCGGTTGCCCTGCGCGGGCGGGGTGGAGAGAGGGGTAGCGCCAGAACGCCGGGCAGGCAAGGCGCTCAGGCCGGTTTTGCGGCCCAGGCAGGGCTGGATTCGGGGCCGGGCTCGGGGGCGCTCTGACGGCTGGCCAGGTCGCCGCCCTGCGCCGACGCCACGAATGACGCCACGCGGCCCGCGTCCTTTACCCCCGGCGCGCTTTCCACGCCCGATGCCACATCGACCTGCCGCGCCCCGGTCAGCGCCACCGCCTGCGTCACATTGTCCGCGTTCAGCCCGCCGGCCAGCAGCCAGGGCACGGGCCAGCGCCGCCCGGCGATCAAGCGCCAGTCAAAGGCCAGCCCGTTGCCGCCGGGCAGCGCCGCGCCGGGCGGGGGCCGTGCATCCACCAGCAGCATGTCGGCGACGCGGGCAAACCGGTCCAGCGCCGGCAGGTCCGCTGCATCGGCAATGCCAACCGCCTTGATCACCGGCAGGCCGTGTCGGGCACGCAGCGCGGTAACGCGGGCCGGATCCTCGGCACCGTGAAGCTGCAGCATGTCCAGCGGCACAGAGGCCAGCACCGTATCGATCAGCGCGTCATCGGCATCGACAAAGAGCCCCACGCGCGCCAGCCCCGGGGGCGCGGCCAGCGCCACGGCACGGGCCTGATCGACGCCAAGGCACCGCGGCGAGGGTGGGAAGAAATTGAGCCCAGCATAGGCGACACCGGCACGCGCAAGCATGGGCATGGCGGCGGGGTCGGTGATGCCGCAGACCTTTACCCTGATCGACGCAGGCAGCGGCTGCCCGTCCCGCCCGGCAGCCATCAGCGCGCGGGGGCCTCGTCCAGGATGGCGAGCACATCGTCACCCTTTCCCGCCCGCTGTGGCACGCCAGTGGCCACCGGCGCGCGCGCACGCAGCGCCTCGTTCTCGCGGCGCAGGCGTGCCGCCTCGGCGCGGTAGCCGCGCTCACGCAGCCATTCCCAGGCAAACCCGATCAGCAGGCCCAGCCCAACCGACGCCCCCACCACCACGAAAAGGGGCAGCGTGATCGACCATTCGAAGCCCAGGAAACTGGTCACGGCCGCCGGCCAGGCCGACAGCGTGACAGAGCCGTAATTGGCCAGGGCCACGGTCACGGCGACCAGCAGCACCAGAGCAAGAAACGCGTAGCGGATGTAGACCATGGGTTTCGGTTAACTCCCGTTTCCGTTGAGCCGGTCGCGCAGCAGCTTGCCGGTCTTGAAGAAAGGCACTGCCTTTTCCTCTACCGCCACGGTCTCGCCGGTGCGCGGGTTGCGGCCGGTGCGCGCATCGCGGTACTTGACCGAGAACGCGCCAAAGCCACGCAACTCCACGCGTTCGCCGCGCGCCATGGCGTTGATGATCTCTTCGAAGAATGTGTTGACGATACGTTCGACATCGCGCTGGTAAAGATGCGGATTGTCGTCTGCCAGTCTCTGGATCAGTTCTGAGCGGATCATGGCCCCCCCCGGTGGCGCAAGAATGACATGCGAATTAGATCTGCCGGCGCCGTCTGCGAGCACCTTGGCGCGGCTGGCAGTATAGGCCTTACGCGCGTCGGCACAAACGAAATCCGCCAGCGGGGCCGCGGCACCCCGCGGTGCGGCGCGAAAAAAAGGGGCCCCGTCCGCGACGAAGCCCCCCTGTTGTCTGCGCCCCGGCTGCAAAGCCGGCGCAATCCGCGTCAGTTGCGGTCTTTCAGCGCCGCGCCCAGGATGTCGCCCAGCGACGCGCCGGCATCGGAGGACCCGAACTGCTCGACCGCTTCCTTCTCCTCGGCGATCTCGCGCGCCTTGATCGACAGACCCAGGCGGCGGGTCTTGGCGTCGACCGTGGTGACGCGGGCATCGACCTTGTCGCCGACCTGGAAACGCTCGGGGCGCTGGTCGGCACGATCGCGGGCCAGGTCGGAACGGCGGATGAAGGCCTTCATGCCGTTGTATTCGACCTCGATCCCGCCATCCTCGATCGCGGTCACCGCCACGGTGACGATCGAGCCGCGCTTCACGCCATCGATGGCTTCAGAGAAGCTGTCATCGCCCAGCGCCTTGATCGACAGCGAGATGCGCTCGCGCTCCACGTCGATCTCGGACACCGCGGCCTTGACCATGTCGCCCTTGCGATAGTCCTGGATGGCATCCTCGCCGCGCTGGTCCCAGCTGATGTCGGACAGATGGACCATGCCGTCGATGTCGCCTTCCAGCCCGATGAACAGACCGAATTCGGTGATGTTCTTGACCTCGCCCTCTACCGTGGCGCCCGGCGGGAAGGATTCGGCGAACACCTCCCACGGGTTGCGCATGGTCTGCTTCAGGCCCAGGCTGACCCGGCGCTTGGCGCTGTCGATCTCCAGCACCATGACCTCGACCTCCTGGCTGGTGGAGACGATCTTGCCGGGGTGCACGTTCTTCTTGGTCCAGCTCATTTCCGAGACATGGACCAGCCCTTCGACACCAGGCTCCAGTTCGACGAAGGCGCCGTAGTCGGTGATGTTGGTCACGCGGCCCTTGTGCACCGAATCCAGCGCATAGTTGCGCTCGACAGCATCCCAGGGATCGGCCTGAAGCTGCTTGATCCCCAGGCTGATGCGGTGGGTCTCCTTGTTGATCTTGATGACCTGCACCTTCATCGTCTCGCCGATGGTGACGATCTCGGAGGGGTGGTTGACCCGGCGCCAGGCCATGTCGGTGACATGCAGCAGGCCATCGACGCCGCCCAGATCGACAAAGGCACCGTATTCGGTGATGTTCTTGACCACACCGTCCACGACCTGACCCTCGGCCAGCTGGGCGATGATTTCGGCGCGCTGTTCGGCGCGGGACTCTTCCAGAATGGCGCGGCGGCTGACGACGATATTGCCGCGGCGGCGGTCCATCTTCAGGATCTGGAAGGGCTGCTTCAGACCCATCAGCGGGCCGGCATCACGCACCGGGCGCACATCGACCTGGCTGCCGGGCAGGAACGCCACGGCGCCGCCCAGATCGACGGTAAAGCCACCCTTGACGCGGCCGAAGATCGCGCCCTCGACGCGCGCCTCGTCGGCATAGGCCTTTTCCAGGCGGTCCCAGGCGGCCTCGCGCCGGGCCTTGTCGCGGCTGACCACGGCCTCGCCGCGGGCATTTTCCACGCGCTCCAGGTAAACCTCGACCTCATCGCCCACGGCGACTTCGGGGGCCTCGCCCGGGTTTGCGAATTCCTTCAGGTCGACGCGGCCTTCCATCTTGTAGCCGACATCGACGATGGCCTGACCCGCCTCGATGGCGATGATCTTGCCGGTGACGACGCTGCCTTCCTGCGGCGTGTCAATTTCGAAGCTTTCGTTCAGGAGGGCTTCGAACTCCTCCATGGTTGCCTTGGCGCACATGCGAGTGATGATCCTTTTCGTTCGTGCTTTTCCGGCCAGGCGGTTGGGTCCGCCGGTCTTTGATGAACCCGCGCGGGACGCCGCCCGGAAACCGCTTTCGCGGCGCCACGGGGGCGACCTGTCAGGGATAGGCGCGCTATAGCCGCCAAAACCCGCTCTGGCAAGGGCCGCGCGGCGCCGAACCGGGGCTGCGCGCGGCTTCCCGCCCGGCCAGCCCCGGTTGGCCCCGGTTTGACAAGACCCCGCGGCTGGTGCATGGCCCACATCATGTCCCCGCCACCCCGCCACAGGGCCGCAACCGCCGTGCTTGCCGACCGTCCCCATCCCGCAGCCACCCCGGCGCGCGCCGCCCGAAACCGCCGGGGCATGCCATGACCGGCAAGCTCCTCGCCGCGTTTCTGGTGCTGGCGACCCTGCTGGCCGGGGGGGGCATGTATTACCTGCAGGTGCATGCCTATTATGACCGGCTGGCCGCGCGCGACAGCCTGACCCTGACCCTGCCGGACGGCACCACCAGCACGCTGGCCCTGACCGATTTCGAGGGCATCGATTCAGACAGCTCGCCCCTGCGCCGGCGCGCCTGCTTCACCGCGCAGACCCCGCTGCCGGACCTGCCCGCCTATCCCCGCCCCACCCCGCTGCACGCGCCCGGCTGGTTTTCCTGTTTTGACGCCGCCGCCATCGGCGCCGATCTACAGGCCGGGCAGGCCAGCGCGCATCTGGTCGCGGGCGATTTCCTCTGGGGCTTCGACCGCGTGGTCGCGCTCTACCCCGATGGGCGCGGCTTTCTGTGGCACCAGATCAACCCCTGCGGCGAGGCCCATTTCGACGGCCGGCCCCTGCCCGCCGGCTGCCCGCCCGCCCCCTGAATGCTTACGCCCTGACTACACGCCGATCCCTGTTAAGGTCTTCCCATGCCCGACGCCCTGATCGAACTTTTTTCCGAGGAAATCCCCGCCCGCATGCAGGCCCGCGCAGCCGATGACCTGAGGCGGCTGGTGACCGACGGGCTGGTGGCGGCGGGGCTGACCTATGCCCATGCCCGCGCCTATGCCACGCCGCGCCGGCTGGTTCTGGCGATCGAGGGGCTGGCGGCCGAAAGTCCCACCCGGCGCGAGGAACGCAAGGGGCCGAAACTCGGCGCACCGGAACAGGCGTTGCAGGGTTTCCTGCGCTCGACCGGGCTGACGCAGGACCAGTTGCAAACGCGCGAGGACAAGAAGGGCGCCTTCTATCTGGCGGTGATAGAGACGCCGGGCCGCCCCGCCGCGCCGATCCTGTCCGAGGTGCTGGAAGGCGTGATCCGCGCCTTCCCCTGGCCGAAATCCATGCGCTGGGGGTCGGGTTCGCTGCGCTGGGTGCGGCCCTTGCAGTCGGTCCTGTGCATCCTGTCGGACGAGGCCGGCGCGCAGGTGGTGCCGCTGACCGTGGACGGGATCACCGCCGGCGACATGACCGAGGGGCACCGCTTCATGGCGCCGGGGCGTTTCGCTGTCACGGGGTTCGAGGATTATGCCGACCGTCTGCGCCGCGC
>SKHK01000250.1 GCA_007117005.1 Paracoccaceae bacterium | reverse complement strand
CGCGCCCCGAGCGGCCCGCACCCCATCCGCCCATCCGTGCGCGCCGCTCGGCGCGCGCGCGGGCGCGGGGGACGCAGGGGACGGGGCAGGTTACCCGTCGTGCAGCCAGATCAGATAGGCGGCGATGGCGTCCCGGTCCGCGCCGGGCAGTTGCTGCATATGGGCCACGACATCGGCCATCGAGCCGCCCACGAAGTCAAACTCGGGCGTGATGCCGGATTGCAGGTAGCCTGCCAGGTTGCGCGCGCTCCAGTCGCCCGGGATGGCCGGGATGCGCCCCCTACCAGAGGGGTTGGGGGCGCCCGCCATCCATTGATCCATGTCCAGCGCGCCCAGGGCGTTGCGCGGGGTGTGGCATTCGGCGCAATGGGCCAACGCCTCGGACAGGTAGCGCCCGCGCAGGATTTCCGCATCATCCGGTTCCGGCGTGGCGAAGTCAGCGGTCAGGTTCAGCCGTTTCCACAGCCCCACCGCGCGCCGGATGGTGAAGGGAAAGCGCAGCTCATGCGGTTGGGACGGTGTGGCATCGGCGGGCAGGGTCTGCCAGAAGGCCCAGAGATCGGCCAGGTCCTGCGGCGCCATCCGGATGTAACTGGTATAGGGAAAGGACGGGTAGTAATGCCGCCCCTGCGGCGAGATACCGGCAAGCGTGGCCTGGGCGAATTCGTCCAGTGTCCAGCCGCCCAGCCCGTGTTCGGCATGCATGGAGGTATTCGGCACCACGAATGTGCCGAATTCACTGTTCAGCCGGCGCCCGCCGGACAGGATCAGGCGGTCTTCTGCCGGGGCGTCGAAGGCGATGCCGGGGGCGGCATGGCAGCCCGCGCAGCCCGCGGCCCAGAAGACCTGTTCGCCCGCTTCGTGATCGGCGTCCAGCGCGGCCAGTTCGGTCAGGAAACCGTCGTCCAGGCCGCGCGGTGCCGTGAGCGCCCAACCAAGCGCAGCGGCGCCCAGGGTCAGGGCCACGACCCCCAGCCCCAGGCGACGCGGCAGTTTACGAGCCATGGCGCGGGCTTATTCCGCCGGCCCGCGGAATTCCTGATGGCAGGCCTGGCAGGTGCCGCCCAGGCCCCCCAGCGCGCCCTGCAGGCTGGCCAGATCGGTGCCGGCGGCCTCCTGCATCGCCGCTGCTGCATCCTGCAGCGCGCTGTAGCGGCCGGCAAAGCCTTCCAGATCGTCCCAGATGGCGGGCAGGGCGCGGGTGCCGGCAATCGATTCGTTGTCGGTGCCTTCGGGCCAGAGGCGGCTTTGGTCATGCCGGGTCAGATGATACAGGTTGTCGGCGGCTGCCTGCGCCATCTCGGCATCGTAGTCCATCTGGCCCTGCGCCATCTGGGCCAGCACGCCCACGTTGAACGAATAGAGCGTGAACTGTGCCTGACGGGCGTTCACCGCCGGATTGTCGGCCAGGGCAGGCAGCGACAGGGTCGTTGTCAGAGCCGCGACAAGGCCGAGGATGGTGCGTGTGCGTGTCATGGTAGTCTCCCGTTGAAGGCGATTTGCAATCCGAACTTATCCCATGCAAATCGACTTGCAAGGACGGCTGCGTAATTTCCGTACCAAAGGCAGGCTGCTTCGGAAATATCCTGAAAACCGCCCACAGCCTGAGCATGGATCGCGGAGTGGAATATCAGGCAATTGACGGCGCTGGTGCGCCTTTTTTGTCTGATATTCATCACGCCGGGGCGTCGGCGCGGCGCTTCAGCCCGCCACGACCAGCGCGTGACGCTTTCGCCCGGCAGTCAGTTTCAACGGCTCGGCCAGATCCCCGCTGCCGATCAGAAGCCCCGCGTCACTGACCGGTGCATCATTCAGCCGGGCGCCGCCCTCGGCGATCAGGCGTTTGGCGTCCTTGCCGGATTTCGCCAGCCCCGCCCGCACGAACAGCTGCGCCAGGGTCACGCCCTGCGCGGCCTCGTCAGGGTTCAGGGTCACACGGGGCAGATCGTCGCCCACGCCGCCGGCCTCGAACACCGCGCGGGCGGTGGCCTCGGCTGCGGCGGCGGCCTGGTCCCCGTGGCAAAGGCGGGTCACTTCATTGGCCAGCACCACCTTGGCTTCGTTGATCTCGGCCCCCGCCAGCGCCCCCAGACGCTCGCATTCATCGACCGGCAATTCGGTGTAAAGCTTCAGAAAGCGCCCAACATCGGCATCGGTGGTGTTGCGCCAGAACTGCCAGAAATCGTAGGGCGCAAGCATATCGGCATTCAGCCAGACCGCACCACCCGCCGATTTGCCCATCTTCCGCCCGTCCGAGGTGGTCAGCAAGGGCGTTGTCAGCCCGAAGACCTGCGCATCGGCCACCCGGCGCGTCAGATCGACACCATTGACGATATTGCCCCATTGATCCGACCCGCCCATCTGCAACAGGCAGCCATGCCGCCGATGGATTTCAAGAAAATCATAGGCTTGCAGGATCATGTAGTTGAATTCCAGGAAAGACAACGACTGTTCGCGGTCCAGCCGGGATTTCACCGATTCAAAGCTCAGCATCCGGTTGACGCTGAAATACCGCCCGATGTCGCGCAGGAATTCCAGATAGTTCAGCCCGTCCAGCCATTCGGCGTTGTTCAGCATCAGCGCCGCGCCGTCGCCATAGGTCAGGTATTTGTCGAACACCCGCTGCATGGAGGCGATATTGGTGTCGATCTGTGCGGCGCCCAGCAGCGGGCGTTCGTCGGCGCGAAAGGACGGGTCGCCCACTTTCGTGGTGCCCCCGCCCATCAGGGTGATGGGCCGGTGCCCGGTCTTTTGCAGCCAGCGCAGCACCATGATGTTCAGCAGATGCCCCACATGCAGCGACTGCGCGGTGGCGTCATAGCCGATATAGGCGGGCACCGTCCCCTTCATCAGCGCCGCGTCCAGCCCCTGCAGGTCGGTGCAGTCGGCGATGAAGCCGCGTTCGGTCAGGACCTGCAGAAAGTCGGATTTCGCCCGGTATGTCATGCTCAGATAATCCTCGCAGCCTGTGCGCGATGGATATAGACCGAAGCGAGGGGCAAGGGAAAGCCGGGAAGATGGCGCGCAGGGCGGACACGGGGCAACGGGTTCTGGGAATGATGTCCGGCACCTCGCTTGACGGGGTGGATGCGGCGGTGCTGCTGACAGACGGGGTGGATATCCTGGGGTTTGGCGACAGCGCCTATCGTCCCTACACCGCCGAGGAGCGCGCGGTTCTGCGCGCCGCGCTGGGGCAATGGCCGGGCGACGCCGGCGTCGCGCAGGCGGCAGAGGTGGTGGAGACCGCCCATGCCCAGGTCATCGCGGGGTTTCAGGGCGTCGATCTGGTGGGGTTTCACGGTCAGACGCTGGCCCATGACCCGCGCGGGAAGGGGACGCATCAGGCAGGTGATGGCGATGTGCTGGCCGAGGTCTCGGGCCTGCCGGTGGTCTGGGATTTCCGCGCGGCCGATATCCGGCTGGGCGGGCAGGGGGCGCCGCTGATTCCCTTTTATCACCACGCGCTGGCGCGTTGGCTGCGGCTTTCGGCGCCGGTGGTGTTTCTGAACCTGGGCGGGGTGGCGAATGTCACCTGGGTCGATCCCGGCATTCCGGCGCCGGAACATGGCTGCCTGGCGTTCGATTGCGGGCCGGGCATGGCGGCGATGGATGACCTGATGCAGGCGCGCCGGGGCCAGCCGCGCGATGACGCGGGCGCGCTGGCCGCGGCGGGGACGGTGGATGAGGCGGCATTGGATGCCTTTGCGGCGCAGGGCTGGTTCCGGCGCGTGCCGCCGAAGTCGCTGGACCGGGCGGCGCCGGTGCCGGATGTGGCGGGGCTGGACGATGCCGATGCGCTGGCCACGCTGGCGGCGGGGGTGGCAGCGGGCGTGGTCATGGCGTTCGAGCATTTCCCCCGCCCGCCGAAGAGGCTTATCGCTTGCGGGGGCGGGCGGCACAACGCCACGGTGATGGCGATGCTGGCCGCGGGCTGTGATTGCCCGGTGGTGCCGGTGGATGATCTGGGCATCGATGGTGACATGGTAGAGGCGCAGGGCTTTGCCTACCTGGCCGCGCGGGTGGCGCGGGGGCTGCCGACCTCGGCCCCCGGCACCACCGGGGTGGCGGCGCCGGTCGGGGGCGGGCGGATCAGCCGGCCGACGGGGTAGGGCGTCAGGCCAACCCGCCCCTGATGACCCGCCAGCCTTGCGGGATCGGCGCGCCTTGCGTGGTGCCGCCGGCGGGTGCAACGGCTTCCCCGGCGGGGGGCTGTGTGACCTCTGCGCTCGTTCCCGCGCCTGCCATTGCCCCTGCCATTGCCCCTGCGCCTGCCATTGCCTCTGCCCGTGGGGGCAGCGGCATCGGCTGGGCATGGCCTGCCAGGTCGAACCGGCGCGGCGCGCGCCCGGTCTGGCCGTGGGTTTCCAGCACGCCCAGCACGCGGGTGATACGGCCCGCGTCATCGGTCAGCGGCAACAGCACCAGCAGCCCGTCGATGGCCGGCCGGCCCAGCCCGCGCGGGGCGCGCAGGGGCAGTTGCACGCGCACCCCGCGGCTGACCTGGCGCAGCGCCTCGGCCAGTTCCGGGCGCGCGGCGGGCTGGGCGAGGCAGCACAGCGGCATGCCTCGCGGCTCCATGCCCAGCAGCTGGTAAAGGTTCTGCCCGGCCAGCCGCAGCCGCGCCACGCCGGGGGCGATGATCTCGGCCACGAACATGTATTCCAGCGCCGTTGACAGGCGCGCGGGGTCCAGTTCGGACCGCGCGGGCGCCACGCGGTCGCCGCGCAGCCGGTCCCATTCGGCCAGCACCGCCGGCACCACGGTATGGCGCAGCCGCCCGTCGCCGCGCAGGGCGCGGGGCAGGGTGTGGGCCGGGGCGTGGGTCTGGGTGTGGGTCTGGCCGTCCCTGCTGGCCGGCTTCAGACGCAGCAACCCGCCGAGGGTGCCCGTCGACAGGGCATCCAGCGGCGAGCGCGGGGTGTCGGTGTACGAGGCGTCGGACATGACGTTCTCCTTGGCGTCATCGAACCGTCCTGGCGCCGGCACCCCCGCAGGCAGGCGGTGACCGGGGACGATTCAGGTTTTACGTTGTGGCAACCTGTCTTAATGTTGCCTTAATCTAACCGCTTTTCAGAAAAAGTGTTCGAAATTTGGCCCAAATGGTTAAAGACCCATGATCCGTTCGATGACCGGCTTCGCCAGCCTGAGCGAGGAGATCGACGCAGCCGCAGGCGATGATGGCGTGGGCGCCGGGATCGCAGGCGCCAGGGCTTCGGCGGTGCCCCTGTCCTGTCAGTGGGAACTGCGCGCGGTGAACGGGCGCGGCCTGGACCTGCGGTTCCGTCTGCCGGACTGGCTGCAGGCGCTGGAACCGGTGCTGCGAAAGCGCCTGGCGGCGGTGGTGGCGCGGGGCAATGTGACGCTGTCGCTGCGCATCGCGCGCGGGGCCATGGGCGCGGGGCAGCGGCTGAACATGCCGGCGCTGGATGCCGCGCTGACGCTGCTGGCGCAGGCGCAGGACCGCGCCCAGGCGCGTGGCCTGACGCTGGCACCGCTGACGGCGGCCGATCTGCTGCATCTGCGCGGCGTGCTGGACAGCGGCGACGACCTGCTGGACCCCGCCCCCCTGTTGCCGGTGCTGATGGCCCGCGCCGAGGGGCTGATCGCTGATTTCGACGCCACGCGCCGGGCCGAGGGGGCAGCCCTGCGCGCGGTGCTGGACGCGCAGGTCGACCGGATCGCCGCACTGCTTGGCGATGCCCGCGCCCTGATGCCCGCCCGCGCCGCCGATCAGGCCCGCGCGCT
>SKHK01000041.1 GCA_007117005.1 Paracoccaceae bacterium | reverse complement strand
TGCCCGATGCGCTGCGCCGCAACGGCCTGCGGCTGGGCGACTACCTGTCGATGCAGCCAGAGGACCGGAGCCTGGCCAGCACCATCCGGCAGGCCTTTGCCCAGGCCGCCCGAAATGCCGACTGCCTGCTGATAACCGAGGAAAACATCCTGGGCAACGCCCATCAGCCCGCGATGATCCGGCAGGCGCGGCTTTATCCGTCTGCCCAGGCGCGGCTGGAACGCTTGGCGGGTCTGCTGCCCGATGCGCCGGTCACGCTGGCGCTGTCCACGCGCCAGCCCGGCGGATTTCTGACCTCGGCCTATTCGCAACGGCTGATGAGCGGCCGGATCGAGGGTTTCGAGACATTCCGCGCCGGCCTCGACCCTGCCGCGCTGTCCTGGCATGACCTTGTCGCCCGGCTGCATGCGGGGATCCCGGCCGCGCCCATGGTCCTGTGGCGGTACGAGGACTATCCCGCCATCGCCGTCCCCGTGCTGACCTATCTGCTGGGCGAAGCGCCGGCGCGCGCCGTCCGGCCCGGGCCTAACCGCGCCCATCCCGGCCTGACCGCGCCCGCCCACGCCGCCCTGATGGCCGAGGCCGCGGCGCTGTCGGCGCAGGGCGAGGGGGCGATCCGCGAACGCGTCCGCGCGTTGCGCCAGCAGTTCCCGCGCGAAAAGGGCCACCCGCCGCTGGCGCATTTCGACGCCGCCACCGAGGCGCGCTGCGCGCAGGCCTATCAGGCCGACCATGCGCGGATCGCCGCCTTGCCCTTTGTGGTCACGCCGGGCAAGGCTTGAACTGGGCGCCGTCTGGCGGTAAGGCCCCGGGCAACAGGCCGTGGCGCGGTCATCCATCGGCGCCCGGCATCTTCCTTCAGGTGGAAAGGGCCCGGCATGGCCAGAACGAACCCGTTGACCTTTATCCAGCAGGTGCGCGCAGAGACCGCCAAGGTGGTCTGGCCCACCCGGCGCGAAGTCACGGTCAGCACGATCATGGTGCTGATTCTATCCTCTCTGACCGCCGTGTTCTTCTTTCTTGTGGACTGGCTGATCCGCACGGGGCTGGCCGGCGTTCTGGGGCTGGTGGGCTGATCGCCCCCGGACACGTGGGACCCTTGCATTGCGGCTGATTGGCCGATAAAGCACCACGCAAAGCAAAGGGTCTGGCGCGCACCGATTCGGTGCGCACATTTTTTGTCGGTGCGTGGCTTGTTCGATCAGGGCTGTGCGCACACGTAGGACCGATCATGAAACGGGCGCCGACCCCGAACGGCACAGGAAGAACAGGACATGGCCAAGCGCTGGTACTCGGTAAGCGTGCTGTCGAACTTCGAAAAGAAGGTGGCCGAGGCCATTCGCCAGGCGGCTGCCGATGAAGATATGCTCGACGAGATCGAGGAAGTGCTGGTGCCGACCGAAGAGGTGATCGAGGTCCGGCGCGGCAAGAAGGTGACCAGCGAGCGGCGCTTCATGCCCGGCTATGTGCTGGTGCGGATGGAGATGAACAACCGCACGCATCATCTGGTCAATTCGATCAACCGCGTTACCGGCTTTCTGGGCCAGGGCGGCAAGCCCAGCCCGATGCGCGATGACGAGGTGAATCTGATCCTGAACCGTGTGGAAGAGGGCGAGGCCGCGCCGCGCAACCTGATCCGCTATGACGTGGGCGAAGAGGTGAAGGTGAATGACGGCCCGTTCGAGGGCTTTTCCGGCATGGTCGAGGCCGTGGACGAGGACAACAGCCGCCTGAAGGTGATGGTGTCGATCTTCGGTCGGCCCACCCCGGTGGAACTGGAATTCGCGCAGGTGTCGAAAACCGCCTGAGCGTGACCCTGTGGGAGGCGAGGCGCGCGGCCCCGCGTGCCGGACCGGACCACTAAGCAGGCCCCGCCGGGCAGTCCGTGCCGGGGCGATGTGATGAAAGGAGCGGCCACATGGCCAAGAAGGTTATCGGGCAGCTGAAGCTGCAGGTCAAGGCGGGGCAGGCCAACCCCTCGCCCCCCGTCGGTCCCGCGCTGGGCCAGCGGGGTATCAACATCATGCAGTTCTGCAAGGATTTCAACGCGAAGTCGGCAGACATGGAGCCCGGCTCGCCGGTTCCGGTGGTGATCACCTATTATCAGGACAAGTCCTTCAGCATGGAGCTGAAGACCCCGCCTGCTTCGTGGTACCTGAAAAAGGCCGCCGGGCTGAAGCCCGTGGGCAAGCGCAACCGCGCCAAGGGGTCGACGATGCCGGGCCGTCAGGTCGCCGGCAGCGTGACCGTCAAGCAGGTGCGCGAGATCGCCGAGGCGAAGATGAAGGATCTCAACGCCAACACCGTCGAGGCGGCGATGGAGATCATCCTGGGCTCGGCAAAGTCCTGCGGTATCGAGGTCAAGGGGTAAGTCATGGCAAAGCTTGGAAAACGCAGCCGCGCTGCCCGTGAAGCCGTGGCCGGAAAATCGAACCTGTCGGTCGAGGACGCCGTGGGCCTGATCAAGGCCAACGCCAAGGCGAAATTCGACGAGACGATCGAGGTTTCGGTCAATCTGGGTGTCGATCCGCGCCATGCCGACCAGATGGTCCGTGGTGTGGTCACCCTGCCCAACGGCACCGGCAAGACGGTGCGCGTGGCGGTTTTCGCCCGCGGCCCGAAGGCTGACGAGGCCAAAGAGGCCGGTGCCGATATCGTCGGCGCCGAGGATCTGATGCAGGACATCCAGGCCGGCAAGATCGAGTTCGACCGTTGCATCGCCACGCCGGACATGATGCCGCTGGTTGGCCGTCTGGGCAAGATCCTGGGCCCGCGCAACCTGATGCCGAACCCCAAGGTCGGCACGGTGACGATGGACGTGGCACAGGCCGTGACCAACGCAAAGGGCGGCGAAGTGCAGTTCAAGGTCGAAAAGGCCGGGATCGTGCATGGCGGCATCGGCAAGGCCTCGTTCCAGGCCGACCAGTTGGCCCAGAACCTGCGCGCCTTCGTCGATGCGGTGGCCAAGGCCAAGCCCACGGGCGCAAAGGGTGCCTATCTGCGCAAGGTCTCGGTCAGCTCGACCATGGGCGCGGGCGTGAGCATCGATCTGGCCTCGGCAACGGGGAATTGAGATTTGCCGGCATCCCCTTGCGGGATGCAGGCGAATGGCGGGGCGCCGCCCATGGCTGCGCCTCGTCCTGTCCGAGAAGGCGGGGGCCGGTTTCCGGCTTAATAACCTGCCTGAGATGGGGAAACGGGACGAATTTGACCGGGGCTATCCTCGGGCGGTTTTGGCCTTGTGTTCCTTGCGGACCCGAAAGCCCCGGCACGCTGCCGGGGCCAACATGAGCCGGGGGGAAACCCCCAAACTTGGAGTGACACTGTGGATAGAGCCCAGAAAGAACGCGTGGTCGAGGAACTCGGCCAGGTCTTCGAAAGCTCTGGCGTGGTCGTGGTTGCACGCTACGCCGGTCTCACGGTTGCCGAAATGCAGGTCCTGCGCGCGAAGATGCGTGAAGCGGGCGGGGCTGTACGCGTTGCCAAGAACAGGCTTGCCAAGATCGCCCTTGAAGGAAAGCCCTGCGCCAGCATCGCCGACCTTCTGACGGGCATGACCGTTCTTGCCTATTCCGAAGACCCCGTTGCCGCGGCAAAGGTGATCGACGAATACGCCAAGGCCAACAAGAAGCTTGAAATTGTTGGCGGGGCGATGGGCGGAACGGCGCTGGACCCTGAAGGTGTCAAGGCCGTGGCATCGATGCCGTCGCGCGAGGAGCTCATCGCTTCCGTCGTGGCTTGCATCGGCGCGCCGGCTTCGAACATCGCCGGGGCCATTGGCGCACCTGCTTCGAACATCGCGGGCATCCTCTCTACCCTGGAAGAGCGGGAAGCCGCCTGAGCAACCTTTGTCCCGGCGGTGGGCTGACACTGCCCCATGCCGGAAACACCCTGTCAGAATGGAAATGGAAAAATGGCTGATCTGAAAGCGCTCGCCGAGCAAATCGTGAACCTGACCCTGCTGGAAGCGCAGGAACTGAAGACGATCCTGAAGGACGAATACGGCATCGAGCCCGCCGCCGGCGGCGCGGTGATGATGGCCGGCCCCGCCGCTGGCCCGGCCGAGGCGGCCGAGGAAAAGACCGAGTTCGACGTCGTGCTGCTGGAAGCCGGCGCGAACAAGATCAACGTGATCAAGGAAGTCCGCGCCATCACCGGTCTGGGCCTGAAAGAAGCCAAGGACCTGGTGGAAGCCGGCGGCAAGGCCGTGAAGGAAGGCGCGCCGAAGGCCGAGGCCGAAGAGATCAAGAAGAAGCTCGAAGACGCCGGTGCGAAAGTCGAGCTGAAGTAATCGGTGGGCGCGCAGGCGTCCATCGCGTGATCAGGGGCTGGGCCTGGCATCTGCCGGGCCCAGCCGCCGCTGTTTCTGCCGGCGCCTCGCGTGCCGAGGCGCCGGCAGAGGCAGTTCAGGGTTCGGGAGCGGTCCGGTGGGACGGACCGCAGGCATGGAACCCGCGCTTCGTTTCGCATTGGGGCAGGGGTGCCGAGGCCCGACGGCACCCGCACCCGCGAAGACATGAGAGGAAAGACCGCGCATGGCTCAGAGCTTTGTAGGCCAGAAACGCATCCGCAGGATGTTCGGCAAGATCCGTGAAGTGCAGCAGATGCCGAACCTGATCGAGGTTCAGAAATCGTCCTATGACCTTTTCCTGCGCTCGGGCGACAGCGACACGCCGCTTGACGGCGAGGGGCTGATGGGCACCTTCCAGTCGGTGTTTCCGATCAAGGATTTCAACGAGACCGCGGTGCTGGAGTTCGTCAAGTACGATCTGGAAAAGCCGAAATACGACATCGACGAATGCCAGACCCGGGACATGACCTATGCCGCGCCGCTGAAGGTGACGCTGCGGCTGATCGTGTTCGATGTGGATGCCGATACCGGCGCGAAATCGGTCAAGGACATCAAGGAGCAGGAAGTCTTCATGGGCGACATGCCCCTGATGACGCCGAACGGCACCTTTGTCGTCAACGGCACCGAGCGGGTGGTGGTCAGCCAGATGCACCGCTCGCCCGGCGTGTTCTTCGACCATGACAAGGGCAAGACCCATTCCTCGGGCAAGCTTCTGTTCCAGTGCCGGATCATTCCCTATCGCGGGTCCTGGCTGGATTTCGAATTCGACCCCAAGGATATGGTCTTTGCCCGCATCGACCGGCGCCGCAAGCTGCCGGTGACGACGCTGCTGTATGCGCTGGGGCTGGATCAGGAAGGCATCATGGATGCCTATTACGATCAGGTCACCTACCGGCTGGAGAAGAACAAGGGCTGGGTCACCAAATTCTTCCCCGAGCGTGTGCGCGGCACGCGCCCGACGATGGATCTGGTCGATGCCGCCAGTGGCGAGGTCATCCTGAAGGCCGGCGACAAGGCCACGCCGCGGATGGTCAAGAAATGGATCGACGAGGGCAAGGTCACCGATCTGCTGGTGCCCTTCGACTATATCCTCGGCCGGTTCGTGGCGTCCGACATCATCAACGAGGAAACCGGCGAAATCTGGGTCGAGGCCGGAGATGAACTGACCTGGGATCTGGACAAGGATGGCGAGGTCAAGGGCGGTACGCTGAAGACGCTGCTGGACCAGGGCATCACCGAACTGCCGGTGCTGGACATCGACAACATCAATGTCGGCCCCTACATGCGCAACACCATGGCCGCCGACAAGGTGATGAACCGCGAACAGGCGCTGATGGAAATCTACCGCGTCATGCGCCCGGGCGAGCCGCCCACCGTGGATGCGGCTGAAAACCTGTTCGAGTCGCTGTTCTTCGACAGCGAGCGCTATGACCTGTCGGCTGTCGGCCGGGTCAAGATGAACATGCGTCTGAACCTGGACGCGCCGGACACCCAGCGCACCCTGCGCAAGGAAGACATCATTTCCTGCATCGGCGCGCTGGTCGACCTGCGCGACGGGCGCGGCGAGATCGACGATATCGACCATCTGGGCAACCGCCGGGTGCGTTCGGTCGGCGAATTGATGGAGAATCAATATCGCGTGGGCCTGTTGCGCATGGAACGCGCGATCCGCGAGCGGATGTCCTCGGTCGAGATCGACACGGTGATGCCGCAGGACCTGATCAACGCCAAGCCTGCGGCCGCGGCGGTGCGCGAATTCTTCGGCTCCAGCCAGCTGTCGCAATTCATGGACCAGACCAACCCGCTGTCCGAGGTGACACACAAGCGTCGTCTCTCGGCCCTGGGGCCGGGCGGTCTGACGCGCGAGCGTGCTGGCTTCGAGGTGCGCGACGTGCACCCCACCCATTACGGCCGGATGTGCCCGATCGAAACGCCGGAGGGCCAGAACATCGGCCTGATCAACAGCCTGGCGACTTTTGCGCGGGTCAACAAATACGGCTTCATCGAAACGCCCTATCGCCGGGTGGAGAATGCGCAGGTCACCGACGAGGTGGTCTATCTGTCCGCGACCGAGGAACAGCGCCACACCATCGCGCAGGCCAATGCCACGCTTGATGAGGACATGCGTTTCGTCAACGATCTGGTCAGCACGCGAAAGGGCGGCGATTTCATGCTCTCCCCGCGCGAGGCGGTCGATCTGATCGACGTCTCGCCAAAGCAGCTTGTGTCGGTGGCGGCCTCGCTGATTCCGTTCCTGGAAAACGACGACGCCAACCGCGCGCTGATGGGGTCGAACATGATGCGGCAGGCGGTGCCGCTATTGCAGTCCGATGCGCCGCTGGTCGGCACCGGGATCGAGGGTGTGGTGGCCCGCGATTCCGGCGCCGCGATCATGGCGCGCCGGGCCGGGGTGATCGATCAGGTCGATGCGCAGCGGATCGTCGTGCGCGCGTCCGAGATGATCGAACCGGGCGAGCCGGGGGTGGATATCTACCGCCTGCGCAAGTTCAAGCGTTCCAACCAGTCCTCCTGTATCAACCAGCGCCCGCTGGTGAAGGTGGGCGATGTGGTCAGCCGCGGCGAGGTGGTGGCCGACGGCCCCTGCACCGATATGGGCGAGCTGGCCGTGGGCCGGAACGTGACCGTCGCCTTCATGCCCTGGAACGGCTACAACTACGAGGACTCGATCCTGATTTCCGAGCGTATCCTGAAGGATGACGTCTTCACCTCGATCCATATCGAGGAATACGAAGTCGCCGCGCGGGACACCAAGCTGGGGCCGGAGGAAATCACCCGCGACATCCCGAATGTGGGCGAGGAAGCGTTGCGCAACCTCGACGAGGCGGGCATCGTCTATATCGGGGCCGAGGTGCAGGCCGGCGACATTCTGGTGGGCAAGATCACGCCAAAGGGCGAAAGCCCGATGACGCCGGAAGAAAAGCTTCTGCGCGCCATCTTCGGCGAAAAGGCCAGCGATGTGCGCGACACCTCGCTGCGGCTGCCGCCGGGTGCCTATGGCACGGTGGTCGAGGTGCGGGTGTTCAACCGCCACGGTGTGGACAAGGACGAACGCGCGCTGCAGATCGAGCGCGAGGAGATCGAACGCCTGTCGCGCGACCGCGATGACGAGCTGGCGATCCTGGAGCGCAACATCTACGGCCGTCTGAAGCAGCTGATCCTGGGCAAGATGGCGGTGAAGGGGCCGAAGGGCGTCAAGCCGAATTCCGAGATCACCGAGGAGCTGCTGGCGGGTCTCAGCCGTGGTCAGTGGTGGCAACTGGCGCTGGCCGAGGAAGCCGACGCGCAAGAGGTGGAGGCGCTGAACGCGCTTTATGACCAGCAGAAGCGCGCCCTGACCCACCGGTTCGAAGACCGGGTGGAAAAGGTGCGCCGCGGCGACGATCTGCCGCCCGGCGTGATGAAGATGGTCAAGGTCTTCCTGGCGGTGAAGCGCAAGCTGCAGCCGGGCGACAAGATGGCCGGGCGTCACGGCAACAAGGGCGTCGTGTCGAAGGTGGTGCCGCAGGAAGACATGCCCTTCCTGGCCGACGGCACCTCGGTCGATCTGGTGCTGAACCCGCTGGGCGTGCCCTCGCGCATGAATGTGGGCCAGATTCTGGAAACCCATATGGGCTGGGCGCTGCGCGGTCTGGGTCTGCAGATCGACGAGGCGCTGCAGGAGTACCGGCGCTCTGGCGACATGGCCCCGGTCAAGGACGCGATGCGCCTGGCCTATGGCGATGATCTTTATGGCGAGGTGTTCGACGGCATGCAGCCCGAGGCCCTGCTTGAATCGGCCCAGGCCGTGACGGGCGGTGTGCCCATCGGCACGCCGGTCTTTGACGGCGCCAAGGAGGCTGATGTGAACGCGGCTCTGATCAGTGCCGGTTTCGACCAGTCTGGCCAGTCAACGGTCTTTGACGGGCGCACGGGCGAGGCCTTTGCGCGCAAGGTGACGGTCGGCACGAAATACATGCTGAAGCTGCATCACCTGGTCGATGACAAGCTGCACGCGCGCTCTACCGGGCCCTACAGCCTGGTGACCCAGCAGCCGCTGGGCGGCAAGGCGCAGTTCGGCGGTCAGCGTCTGGGCGAGATGGAGGTCTGGGCACTGGAAGCCTACGGCGCCGCCTACACGCTGCAGGAAATGCTGACCGTGAAATCGGATGACGTGGCAGGCCGGACCAAGGTCTATGAAAGCATTGTCAAGGGCGAGGACAACTTCGAGGCCGGCGTGCCCGAATCCTTCAACGTGCTGGTGAAGGAAGTCCGCGGCCTGGGCCTGAACATGGAACTCCTGGATTCGGAGGAAGAGGGCTGACGGCGGGCCACCCGGCCCGCCCCCAACCTTTCCCCCGTGCCCCGATCTAAGGATTGACAGATGAACCAGGAACTGACGACCAACCCGTTCAACCCCATCGCCGCGCCGAAGACCTTTGACGAGATCAAGGTCTCTCTGGCGTCGCCGGAGCGCATCCTCAGCTGGTCCTATGGCGAGATCAAGAAGCCCGAGACCATCAACTACCGCACCTTCAAGCCCGAGCGCGACGGGCTGTTCTGCGCCCGCATCTTCGGGCCGATCAAGGATTACGAATGCCTGTGCGGCAAATACAAGCGCATGAAGTATCGCGGCGTCGTCTGCGAGAAATGCGGCGTCGAGGTCACGCTGCAGAAGGTGCGGCGCGAGCGTATGGGCCATATCGAACTGGCCAGCCCGGTTGCGCATATCTGGTTCCTGAAATCGCTGCCCAGCCGCATCGGCCTGATGCTGGACATGACGCTGCGCGACCTGGAGCAGATCCTGTACTTCGAGAAATACGTGGTCATCGAGCCCGGCCTGACCGAGCTTTCCTATGGCCAGTTGCTGGGTGAAGAGGAATTTCTGGACGCGCAGGACCAGTTCGGCGCCGACGCCTTTACCGCCGGCATCGGCGCCGAGGCGATCCGCGAGATGCTGGTCGCCATCGACCTGCAGGCCACCGCCGACCAGCTGCGCGAGGACCTGAAGGAAGCCACCGGCGAATTGAAGCCGAAGAAGATCATCAAGCGGCTGAAGGTTGTCGAAAGCTTCCTGGAATCCGGCAACCGCCCGGAATGGATGATCCTGACCGTGCTGCCGGTTATCCCGCCGGAACTGCGCCCGCTGGTGCCGCTGGATGGCGGCCGCTTTGCGACCTCTGACCTGAACGACCTTTATCGCCGGGTCATCAACCGCAACAATCGTCTGAAACGGCTGATCGAGCTGCGCGCGCCCGACATCATCGTGCGCAACGAAAAGCGGATGCTGCAGGAATCCGTGGATGCGCTGTTCGACAACGGTCGCCGCGGCCGGGTCATCACCGGCAACAACAAGCGCCCGCTGAAATCGCTTTCCGACATGCTGAAGGGCAAGCAGGGCCGCTTCCGTCAGAACCTGCTGGGCAAGCGGGTGGACTTCTCTGGCCGCTCGGTCATCGTGACCGGGCCGGAACTGAAGCTGCACCAGTGCGGCCTGCCAAAGAAGATGGCGCTGGAGCTGTTCAAGCCCTTCATCTATTCGCGACTGGAGGCCAAGGGCCTGTCCAGCACGGTGAAGCAGGCCAAGAAGCTGGTGGAAAAGGAACGGCCAGAGGTCTGGGATATCCTGGACGAGGTGATCCGCGAACACCCGGTGCTGCTGAACCGCGCGCCCACGCTGCACCGTCTGGGCATCCAGGCGTTCGAGCCCATCTTGATCGAGGGCAAGGCGATCCAGCTTCACCCGCTGGTCTGCGCCGCCTTCAACGCCGATTTCGACGGCGACCAGATGGCCGTGCATGTGCCGCTGTCGCTGGAGGCGCAGCTGGAAGCGCGCATCCTGATGATGAGCACCAACAACGTGCTGTCGCCCGCCAATGGCGCGCCGATTATTGTGCCCAGCCAGGACATGGTGCTGGGGCTGTACTACGTCACCATGATGCGCGAGGGCATGAAGGGCGAAGGCATGGTCTTTGCCGATATCGACGAGGTCGAGCACGCGCTGGCCAATGGCGACGTGCATCTGCACGCCCGTGTCCAGGCGCGGATCACCCAGATCGACGAGCAGGGCAACGAGGTGCTCAAGCGATTCGAGACCACGCCGGGGCGCCTGCGCGTGGGCGCGATGCTGCCGCTGAATGCCAAGGCACCCTTCGATCTGGTCAACCGTCTGCTGCGCAAGAAGGATGTGCAGGAGGTCATCGACACCGTCTACCGTTACTGCGGGCAGAAGGAATCGGTCATCTTCTGCGACCAGATCATGGGTCTGGGCTTCCGCGAGGCGTTCCGCGCCGGCATCAGCTTCGGCAAGGACGACATGCTGATCCCGGAAACCAAATGGACCCATGTCAACGAGACGCGGGACCAGGTGAAGGAGTTCGAGCAGCAGTATCTGGATGGGCTGATCACCCAGGGCGAGAAATACAACAAGGTCGTCGATGCCTGGTCGAAATGTTCGGACGCCGTTGCGGCGGCGATGATGGGCGAAATCTCGGCCGTGCGGCATGACGATGCGGGCGCCGAGATGGAGCCCAACAGCGTCTACATGATGTCGCATTCCGGTGCCCGGGGCTCGCCTGCGCAGATGAAGCAGCTTGGCGGGATGCGTGGTCTGATGGCCAAGCCGTCGGGCGAGATCATCGAGACGCCGATCATCGCCAACTTCAAGGAAGGCCTGACCGTGCTGGAGTACTTCAACTCCACCCACGGCGCGCGCAAGGGTCTGGCCGACACCGCGCTGAAGACCGCGAACTCGGGTTATCTGACCCGTCGCCTGGTCGATGTGGCGCAGGATTGCATCGTGCGCATGGATGACTGCGGCACCGAGCGGTTCATCACCGCCTCGGCCGCGGTGAATGACGGCGAGGTGGTGTCCAGCCTGGCAGAGCGCATTCTGGGCCGCGTGGTGGCCGAGGATGTGGTCCACCCGGCCTCGGGCGAGGTGCTGGTGGCGCGCAACACGCTGCTGGACGAACGCGCGGCCGATATGGTCGAGGCATCGGGCATCGCCAAGGTGCGCATCCGCTCGCCTCTGACCTGTGACGCCGAGGAAGGCGTCTGCGCCAAATGCTACGGGCGCGACCTGGCGCGCGGCGCGCTGGTCAACAAGGGCGAGGCCGTGGGCATCATCGCCGCGCAGTCCATCGGCGAGCCGGGCACGCAGCTGACCATGCGCACCTTCCATATCGGGGGTATCGCGCAGGGTGGCAGCCAGTCCTTCCAGGAGGCGGGCCATGCCGGCACGATCGAGCTGCGCAACCCCAACACGCTGGAAAACGCCGCGGGCGATCTGATCGTGCTGGGCCGAAACATGCAGGTGGCGATCATCGATGCCAACGGGGTCGAACGCGCCAGCCACAAGCTGGGCTACGGCACCAAGCTGTTCGTTCGTGACGGGCAGGAAGTGGCGCGGGGCGACAAACTGTATGAATGGGACCCCTACACCCTGCCGATCATCGCCGAAAAGGCGGGCCGGGCAAAGTTCGTCGATCTGATCGCGGGCCTGTCGGTGCGTGACGAAACCGATGATGCCACCGGCATGACGCAAAAGATCGTCACCGACTGGCGTTCGGTGCCCAAGGGCGGCGATCTGAAGCCGGAAATCATCATCATGGACCCCGAAACCGGCGAGCCCGTGCGCAACGAGCAGGGCAACCCCGTCACCTATCCGATGTCGGTCGATGCCATCCTGTCGGTCGAGGACGCGCAGGATATCCGGCAGGGCGACGTCGTGGCGCGGATCCCGCGCGAGGGCGCCAAGACCAAGGACATCACCGGCGGTCTGCCGCGGGTGGCCGAACTGTTCGAGGCGCGGCGGCCCAAGGATCACGCCATCATCTGCGAAATCGACGGCTATGTGCGCTTTGGCAAGGACTACAAGAACAAGCGCCGCATCACCATCGAACCCGTGGAAGAGGGCGTTGCCGCCGCGGAATACATGGTGCCGAAGGGCAAGCATATCCCGGTGCAGGAGGGCGACTACGTCCAGCGCGGCGACTACATCATGGATGGCAACCCAGCCCCCCATGACATTCTGCGCATTCTCGGCATCGAGGCGCTGGCGAATTACCTGATCGACGAGGTGCAGGACGTCTACCGCCTGCAAGGCGTCAAGATCAACGACAAGCATATCGAGGTGATCGTCCGGCA
This sequence comes from Paracoccaceae bacterium, assembly GCA_007117005.1. Classification (GTDB taxonomy): domain Bacteria; phylum Pseudomonadota; class Alphaproteobacteria; order Rhodobacterales; family Rhodobacteraceae; genus Pararhodobacter. The sequence continues at coordinate 6,807 of SKHK01000041.1, read as the reverse complement.
GATGCTGCAGAAGTGGGAGATCCTGAATTCGGGTGAAACCACGCTTCTGAAGGGCGAGACGGTCGACAAGTTCGAGTTCGACGAGGTGAACGAGAAAGCCGTTGCCGCGGGCCTGACCCCGGCCAAGGGCGAGCCGATCCTGCTGGGTATCACCAAGGCGTCGCTGCAGACCCGCAGCTTCATCTCGGCGGCGTCCTTCCAGGAGACCACGCGCGTGCTGACCGAGGCCTCGGTCCAGGGCAAGCGCGACAAACTGGTCGGGCTGAAGGAGAACGTCATCGTCGGCCGTCTGATCCCGGCCGGCACTGGCGGGGTGGCGACCGCTACCCGGCGTATCGCGGCCGAGCGTGACCAGAAGGTCATCGACGCGCGGCGCGTCGAGGCTGAAGCCGCCGCCGCGCTGGCCGGCCCGGCCGAGAGCGAGACCGAGGTCGAGGGCGAGGCCGTGAGCACCGAGGATGGCGGCACGCTCTGACCCTGCCACCCCGGCCCCGGCCGGGTTTACATGAAAAGCGGCGCCTTGGGGGAACCCGGGGCGCCGGTTTCATTGCGGGCGTGCCTATGGCGGGACGCGTTCATTCGCCTTCACGCGACCCGCTCTAGCTGTAATCAGCGAAAAGGCGGCGCACCCGTTCCGGGTCGATGCCATAGGCCTCGCGGAAGGCACGTTCCTCGTTGCGGCTGAGCAGGGTCAGGTCCTTGTCGATCCGAAAGCCTGAGTCGTTATGGCCGTTTATGCCCCGCAGGAACATGTGCGGATGGGTCAGGGTCAGGGTCGGCATGTGCTGCCACAACACATGGTGCCCAAAGCTCATCACGCTTTGCTGGCAGTCGCGGCGCAGCACGACGCCCAACGCCGGGGTCCAGTAGGCGCGCGTGACGCGCAGGGCCCTGATCCCGTCGCTGCTGGCGCTGATGACATGGCCGCGCGTGAAATCGACCGCCATGCGCCGGTTGCTGGCAAAGATCGGCAGGGCATTGCGGACGGTGCGGCGCAGCAGCTCCACAAAGCGGATGCCCAGCCCGTCGTCATCATCCAGCCTGAACTGAAGGCTGAATCGGTATCGGCGCTGGCGCACGGCATTGATGGCCTGCGTCATCACATCCCGGTGTTGCCCGGGCGGGTGCGCCTGCACCACGGCCTGCGGCAGGTCCCGCAGCAGACCCTCCAGCCGCGTGCGCTGGGGAAAATCGGAGCCGATCACCACGACAAAGGTAAAGTCCTGGTCGCTTTGGGCGCGCAGGCTGGGCAGAGTGATGGCCTCGAACGTGCGGAACCGCTCTTCCAGCCTGTCGGGATGGTAGAGGTATTGCGCGCGCTCGCGCGGCGTCTCGTGCTGGGTCTGGAAGCCACCGATCGCCGGATAGGAGAACCGGCACAGCCCGATCACCTCCAGCGGCAGATCCCTCTCGGTGGCGGGTGCAGCCGCCCGTGTCTGAAAGAGGCGTCGAAACAAGGTCCTGCTTTCCTTTGGCTGCCGCCGAAACCGTAGCAGCGCCGCGCGCAGGTGAAAAGACGGCTGAAAGCGACGGCGCGGCACCGGCTGTCGGCCCTTGTGAACAGGGCGGACTTGCGTTTTGACAGTCGTTGGGCGGAGGGGGACACGCATGAACCTGTCGGACAATGCGCGCGGAGCGCTGATGATGGCTGCGGCCATGGCCGCCTTCACGCTGAATGACACCATGCTGAAGCTGGTATCCGATGATCTGCCGCTCTTTCAGGCTATGTTCCTGCGCGGGGTGCTGACCACGCTGGCCTTTCTGCTGCTGGCCTGGCGGCTGGGCGCACTGGCCGTCGCCATCGCCCCCGCTGACCGCCGGCTGATCGGCTGGCGGGTCCTGGCCGAAACGGGCGCTGCCTTCTTCTTTCTGACCGCGTTGTTCAACATGCCGCTGGCCAATGTCACCGCCATCCTGCAGGCGCTGCCCCTGACCGTCACGCTGGCCGGTGCCCTGTTCCTGCGCGAAAGCGTGGGCTGGCGGCGGCTCTTGGCCATCGCGGTGGGGTTCGTCGGCGTCATGCTGATCGTGCGGCCGGATGCCGACGGGTTCGACCGCTTTGCCATCATGGCGCTGATTGCCGTGGCTTTCGTCACCCTGCGCGATCTGGTGACGCGGCGGATGTCGGCCGGCGTGCCCTCGATGACGGTGGCGCTGGCCACGGCCGGTGGCGTGACCCTGTTTGCCCTGATCGGCGGGGTGACCGAGGACTGGGCACGCCCCTCGCCGGCCAACTGGGCGGCGCTGTCCGGCGCGGTGGTCTTCATTATCGCGGCATATCTGCTGAGCGTCATGGCCATGCGGGTGGGCGAATTGGGTTTCGTCTCGCCCTTTCGCTACACGGGGCTGATCTGGGCGCTGGTGCTGGGCTTTCTGGTGTTCGGTGACTGGCCTGACGGCGTGACGCTGCTGGGCGCGGCGCTGGTGGTCGGCACGGGGCTGTTCACGCTTTACCGCGAGCACAGGCTGGCGCGAAACCTGGCCCGCGCCGCTCAGCCTCGCGCCTGATAGAGCGCGCGCACCCGGTCGGCGCAGATGCCGTAGCGGCGGCGGAACAGCGTCTCTCCCGCGCGGTCCAGCAGCGCCGCTGCGGGGCCGGAGCGGACGCCGGAATCGTTCCAGTCGCTGATTCCGCGCACGAACATGTCGGGGTCGTGCAGGGTGATGGTCGGCATGAATTGCCACAGTTTGACATGGTTGAAATTCATCACCGTCAGCGCCTCGCCCGCCCGCGCCACCACCGACAGGCTGGGCACCCAGTATTGCCGCGCCGTGGGTTCGGCCAGGATGCCGACGGCGGTGGGCTGGGCGATATGGCCGCGGGTGAAGTCTATCGCGGTCAGCCGGTTGCGCGCGATCAGGGGCGCGGCCTCGGCGGCCTGTGCGCGGGTTTTCGCCACGAAGTCGCAGGCCACGCCATCGTCGTCATCCATGCGGAACTGGATGCAGGGGCGCCGGTCGCGCGCGTCATTGATCACCTGCTGCATGACGCTGCGGTGCCGGCCCGGTTTCAGCACGCGCAGCACCGCCTGCGGCAGCGTGTCCAGCAGGGCGCGCAACTGCGCCAGCCGGTGGGGCGGCATATCGGCGCCGGTGACCACCAGCAGGGTGAAGTCGGGGTCGGTCTGCGCCTTCAGTGTGGCCAGCGTGAAAGCCTCGAAGATGCGGAACCGCTCGTCCATCCGCGAATCGGCATAAAGGAAGCGTGTGCGCTCTTCATGGCTGTCATGCTCGGTCTGAAACCCGCCCTGCGCCGGGTATGAGAACCGGCAAAGCCCGATGACCTGATACATGCCGGCTGTCCCCAGATGCGTGCGCCGGCGAGCGTTAGCACGAAGCCCGCCGCGCCACAAACCTGCCCGCCGGTTGCTGTTGACACGCCCGGCGACTCCCCCTATACGCCGCCCATCCGCCCGGGCGAAAGCCCTGTGCGGGCCTGCGCAACCTAAGTGGTCATGATCCGGGCGGCATTGCCCCGATCCTCTGGAATTCCACCGCGGCGTTCGCCATTCACGGCAACGCAGGCGGTTTTGTGCTTTGCGGACGCGCGAAGCGACGATGAAAAGACATGCCCCCGAGCCCCCGCTGACGGGTGGTGGCAGACCGGGCCGCAAGACAAGGCGAGAGTATATGCCAACGATCCAGCAGCTGATCCGCAAGCCGCGGCAGCCGAAAGTCAAGCGCTCCAAGTCGATGCACCTGGAGCAGTGCCCGCAGAAACGCGGCGTGTGCACCCGCGTCTATACCACGACGCCGAAGAAGCCGAACTCGGCCATGCGGAAGGTTGCCAAGGTGCGCCTGACCAATGGCTACGAGGTCATCAGCTACATCCCCGGCGAGAAGCACAACCTGCAGGAACACTCGGTCGTGCTGATCCGCGGCGGCCGGGTAAAGGACCTTCCGGGCGTGCGTTACCACATTCTGCGCGGCGTGCTGGATACCCAGGGCGTGAAGGACCGCCGCCAGCGTCGTTCGAAATACGGCGCCAAGCGTCCGAAGTAAGGAGAAAACAGCATGTCGCGTCGTCACGCTGCCGAAAAGCGCGAAGTCCTGCCTGATGCCAAGTATGGCGACCAGGTTCTGACGAAATTCATGAACAATCTGATGATCGACGGCAAGAAGTCGGTCGCGGAATCGATCGTCTACAACGCGCTGGAGCGGGTTGAGCAGAAGCTGAAGCGGTCCCCCATCGAGGTGTTCCACGAGGCGCTGGACAACATCAAGCCGTCGGTCGAGGTGCGTTCGCGCCGGGTTGGCGGTGCTACCTATCAGGTTCCGGTCGAGGTGCGCCCGATCCGCCGCGAGGCGCTGGCCATCCGCTGGCTGATCATCGCCGCGCGCAAGCGTAACGAGAACACGATGGAAGAGCGTCTGGCGGGCGAGTTGTCCGATGCGGTGAACAACCGCGGCACCGCCGTCAAGAAACGCGAAGACACGCACAAGATGGCCGATGCCAACAAGGCATTCAGCCACTACCGCTGGTAAGGAGCACCCGTATCATGGCACGCGAATATCCGCTGACGCGATACCGCAACTTCGGGATCATGGCCCATATCGACGCGGGCAAGACCACGACGACCGAACGGATCCTGTTCTACACCGGCAAGTCCCACAAGATCGGCGAGGTGCATGACGGCGCCGCGACGATGGACTGGATGGAGCAGGAGCAGGAGCGCGGGATCACCATCACCTCGGCCGCGACGACGACCTTCTGGCAGCGCCAGGAGGACCCGACGACCGAGGGCACCAGCGACACCAAGTACCGCTTCAACATCATCGACACGCCGGGCCACGTGGATTTCACCATCGAGGTGGAACGCTCGCTGGCCGTGCTCGACGGTGCGATATGCCTGCTGGACGCCAACGCCGGCGTCGAGCCGCAGACCGAAACGGTGTGGCGTCAGGCCGACCGTTACAAGGTGCCGCGGATCGTCTTCGTCAACAAGATGGACAAGATCGGCGCCGATTTCTTCAACTGCGTCAAGATGATCAAGGACCGCACCGGCGGGACGCCCGTGCCTATCGCGCTGCCTATCGGTGCCGAGGACAAGCTCGAGGGCATCGTCGACCTGATCAAGATGGAAGAGTGGACCTGGAAGGGCGAGGATCTGGGCGCGTCCTGGACCCGTCAGCCCATCCGTGACGATCTGAAGGACGTGGCCGACGAATGGCGCGGCAAGATGATCGAGGCCGCCGTCGAGATGGATGACGACGCGATGGAGGCCTATCTGGAGGGCAACGAGCCCGACGAGGCCACCCTGCGCAAGCTGATCCGCGCCGGCACGCTGTCGCTCAGCTTCTTCCCGGTGATGGCCGGCTCTGCGTTCAAGAACAAGGGCGTGCAGCCGCTTCTGAACGCCGTGATCGACTTTCTGCCGGCCCCGGTCGATGTGCCGGTGCTGATGGGCTTCTCGCCCGATGACGAGACCGAGACCCGCAACATCGAGCGGCCGGCCGATGACGCCGCGCCCTTCTCGGCGCTGGCGTTCAAGATCATGAACGACCCCTTCGTGGGTTCGCTGACCTTTACCCGCATCTATTCCGGCGTGGTGAAGAAGGGCGACCAGATGCTCAATTCGACCAAGGGCAAGCGCGAGCGTGTCGGTCGGATGATGATGATGCATTCGATCAGCCGTGAAGAGATCGACGAGGCCTATGCGGGTGACATCATCGCGCTGGCGGGTCTGAAGGAAACCACCACGGGCGACACGCTGTCGGACCCGAACAAGCAGGTGGTCCTGGAAACCATGACCTTCCCTGAGCCGGTGATCGAGATCGCGGTAGAGCCGAAGTCGAAGGCCGACCAGGAAAAGATGGCGCTGGCACTGCAGCGTCTGGCGGCCGAAGACCCGTCTTTCCAGGTCATGACCGATCTGGAATCGGGTCAGACCATCATGAAGGGCATGGGCGAACTGCATCTCGACATTCTGGTCGACCGCATGAAGCGCGAGTTCAAGGTCGAGGCGAATATCGGTGCCCCGCAGGTGGCCTATCGTGAGACCATCAGCCAGTTGGCCGAGATTGACTATACCCACAAGAAGCAGACCGGCGGCACCGGCCAGTTCGCCCGCATCAAGCTGGTGATCGAGCCGACCGAGCCGGGCGAGGGGTATTCGTTCGAATCGAAGATCGTCGGCGGCGTGGTGCCGAAGGAATACATCCCCGGTGTCGAAAAAGGCATCAAGTCGGTGATGGACTCCGGGCCTCTGGCCGGCTTCCCGGTGATCGATTTCAAGGTCCAGCTGATCGACGGCGCCTACCACGATGTCGACTCGTCGGTTCTGGCCTTCGAGATCGCCGCGCGCGCCGCAATGCGCGATGGTCTGCGCAAGGCCGGCGCCAAGTTGCTGGAGCCGATCATGAAGGTCGAGGTGATGACGCCCGAGGAATACACGGGTTCCATCATCGGTGACCTGACCAGCCGGCGCGGCATGGTGCAGGGCCAGGACAGCCGCGGCAATGCCAACGTGATCAACGCGATGGTGCCGCTGGCCAACATGTTCGGCTATATCAACAACCTGCGTTCAATGTCCTCGGGCCGGGCGGTGTTCACCATGCAGTTCGACCATTACGAGGCCGTGCCGCAGAACATCTCGGACGAGATCCAGAAGAAATACGCATAAGCGGGGTGGGCGGGACGCCCATCCTTCCACCCCCTGACGGGCCGGCCCCGTCCTGAATTGAATGAGGAGATGCCATCATGGCGAAGGCAAAGTTTGAACGCACGAAGCCGCATGTGAACATCGGCACGATCGGTCACGTTGACCACGGCAAGACGACTCTGACGGCGGCGATCACGAAGTATTT
>SKHK01000110.1 GCA_007117005.1 Paracoccaceae bacterium | reverse complement strand
CGCGACCGTATTTCCTTGCGCGACCATGAAGTTATCGCCGATATCGGCGCCTTTCAGGCCGAGCGCGGCCATCCCCAGCGGCTGCTGTTCAACATCGTGGTCGAGCTGCGCCCTCATACCGGCCCGGTCGATGACGATGTGGACCGCATCCTGTCCTATGACCGGCTGACAGAGGCGGTGGCCGATGCGCTGGCCGTCGAGCGCGTTAACCTGCTGGAAACCCTGGCCGAGCGTGTGGCCGAGCGGATTCTGGCGCAGCCGCGCGCGATGCGGGTTTTCGTGCGGGTGGAAAAGCTGGACCGCGGGCCGGGCGCGCTGGGGGTGGAGATCGCGCGCACCCGCGCCGCCGCCCCCCTGCGCGCGCTTGACGCGGCAGAGGAAGACCACGCCCTGCACCCGGTGGTGGCCTATCTGGACAACGCCATGATCGCCGCGCCTGACCTGTCCGCGCGGCTGGATGCCTTGCAGGCCGGGGGCGCGCCGCTGGTCTTTTGCGTCGGTCTGCCGGACGCCCCCCTGCCAGAGGCCGCGCCGGCCGCGGTGCGTCGGCGCATCGCGCTGCTGGCGATCGAACAGAATGCCTGGACGCTTGCCGCGCGGGACCGGCGCTGCCTGGTCGTCGCCTCGCGCACGGAAATCGACTGGGCGATGCGGCAGGGCCAGACGCTGGTCTGGGCGCCGTCGAAACTGGTGCTGGACACGCCGGACGGGCCGCTGGCGCAGGCCGCCGATGGCCCCGCGCTGGCGCTGTGGCTGGCCGAGACACTGGCGGCGCAGGCGTTGATCCTGCCCCAGGGGGTGCAGCCGCCAAAAGGCAGCCGCGTGCCGCTGCGCGCCTTTCCCGCGTCATGAGCCTTTGTCTCTACCCTCGCCCGCGCATCGATCTGCCGCGCCCGGCCGACGCCCGGCCGCTTGCGGGCTCGGCCCATGTCTGGTTCGACAGGGTCGAGGTCCTTGACCGCCACGGCACCCGCCGTCCCGCCGACCCCGCCGTGACCGATGCGCTGCCCCGCCCCCGTCCGGTGCTGCCCGGACTGCCCGTCGACCGGCCGCTGGTCATGGGGATCGTCAACACCACGCCGGACAGTTTTTCCGACGGCGGGCTGGCCCATGGGCAGGCGGCGGCGCTGGCCCATGCCCGCGCGCTGATCGGTGCCGGGGCCGACCTGCTGGATATCGGCGGCGAATCCACGCGCCCCGGCGCACTGCCCGTGTCGCTGGACGAAGAGACCGCCCGCACGGCCCCGGTCATCGCCGCCCTGCGGGCCGAGGGCGTGGCGCTGCCCATTTCCATCGACACCCGCAACGCAGCCGTGGCCGCCGCTGCACTGGATGCGGGGGCGGATATGGTCAACGATGTCTCGGCGCTGGAGCATGACGCGGCCATGGCTGCGCTGGTGGCCGCGCGCGGCGTGCCGGTCTGCCTGATGCACGCGCAGGGCACGCCGCAGACCATGCAGGATGATCCGCGCTATGATGACGTGCTGCTGGATGTCCACGAACATCTGGCCGCGCGGATCGAGAAAGCCCTGCAGGCCGGCATCGCGCGCGCGCAGCTTATCGTCGATCCCGGCATCGGTTTCGGCAAGACACTGGCGCATAATCTGGCGCTGATGCAGGGGCTGGCGGTGTTTCACGGCCTTGGCGCGCCGGTGCTGCTGGGGGCCTCGCGCAAAAGCTTCATCGGCACGCTTTCCGGCGTGGCAGAGGCCCGCGCCCGCATGCCCGGTTCGCTGGCCGTGGCGCTGGCCGCGGCGGGGCAGGGCGCGCAGATCATCCGCGTGCATGACGTGGCCGAGACGGTGCAGGCGCTGGCCCTGTGGCGGGCGCTGAGCGTGCCGGCAAAGGCATGACCCGGGCCGCGCCCTTTCAGGCCGTTACCCCGTCCGCCGCCCCCTCCGGCACCCCATCCACCCCCGCCAGCCGCCGCCGGTAGGCCGAGGGCGTCTCGCCCGTCTGCCGGCGAAAGGCGCGCGAGAAATAGGCCGGGTCCTCGAAACCTAGCGCATAGCCCACCTCGGCCACGCGCATGCGGGTATAGGCCAGCAGGCGGCAGGCCTCCTGGCAGCGGCGCGCCTCGATATGGCGGGCGGCCGATTGCCCGGTCTGCGCGCGCACCACGCGGTTCAGATGCGTGGGCGTGATCCCCAGCGCCCCGGCATAGGCGGCCAGCGGCCAGCCCTGATGCGCGTCTCTGGCGATATGCTGGCGCAGCAGCGCCTCGAATGCCTGCATGTGCCGGGCGTAGCGCGTGGGCTGCGGCGCGACACCGGCCAGCGCGCGTGCGGCATGGGCGGCGATCTGCGCGGCCAGTGCGCGCAGCATTGGCCCGCGCGCCGCGTCCTGGGTGCCGCGCTCGGTCATCACGGCCTCGAACAGCGCATCAAGGCCGGGATCGGCCGGCGCCTGCCCCCAGCGGGCCAGGATCGGCGCCAGCGGGCTGGCCTGGCCGAAGACATCGGGCAGGCTGGCCAGCGGCAGGCTGAGCACATGGCCCTGCGTGCCCGCGGCAAAGCGAAAGCCATGCACCACCCCCGGCGGCACCGACAGCAGAACCGGCAGCGCCAGATCCTGCGCGCCCCCGTCCACCGTGGCCCGCGCCGCGCCCTGCCGGATCAGAAAGATCTGATGCAGCGCGGCATGGCGATGTGGGGCGATCTGCCAGTCGTGCCGCCCCGCGCGGTCGGCGATGCGTTCGCAATGCAGGATATCGGGAAAGCCGCCCCCCTCGCCGTATAGCGCGAAGATGGGGATGGGGGCGGGCTGGTTCATGTTCGGATAATACCAGATAATGGCGCCCATGTCCATTCATAAGCCGCTTGCGTGTTGCCATGGTGCCAGCCTGTTCAAGGGGGTGAACCATGCGCACACAGGTGGCCATCATCGGCGGCGGGCCCTCGGGGTTGATGCTGTCGCAGCTTCTGATGCGCGCAGGCATCGACACCGTGGTGCTGGAGCGTCAGACGCGGGCGCATGTGCTGGGCCGTATCCGCGCCGGCGTGCTGGAGCGTGGCTGTACCGATCTGTTGCGCCGCGCCGGCTGTGGCGCGCGGATGGACCGCGAGGGGATCGTGCATGACGGCACCAACCTGTCCACCGCGCAGGGCATGTTCCGCGTCGATTTCCGCAAGGCGGTGGGCGAGACGGTCATGGTCTATGGCCAGACCGAGGTCACCCAGGACCTTTATGCCGCGCAGGACGCCATCGGCGCGACGATCATCCATGAGGCGCGAGACGTTGCCCTGCATGACCTGACGGGCGACGCGCCCTATGTGACCTGGGAAAAGGACGGCCGCACCCACCGGCTGGACTGCGACTATATCGCGGGCTGTGACGGCTTCCACGGCGTCAGCCGCCAGTCGATCCCGGCGGAAAGCCGCACGGAATACGAACGGGTCTATCCCTTCGGCTGGCTGGGGGTGCTTTCGCGCACCGCCCCCGCCGCCGAGGAACTGATCTACGCCAACCACCCGCGCGGTTTCGCGCTGGCTTCGATGCGCAACCCGCAGCTTTCGCGCTACTATATTCAGGTGCCGCTGTCGGACCGGGTCGAGGACTGGTCGGACCAGGCGTTCTGGGACGAATTGCGCCGCCGTCTGCCGGCCGAGGTGGCCGAGGTGATTGAAACCGGCCCGGCGATAGAGAAATCCATCGCGCCCCTGCGCAGTTTCGTCACCGAGCCGATGCGCTGGGGGCGGCTGTTTCTGGTCGGCGATGCCGCGCATATCGTCCCGCCCACCGGCGCCAAGGGGCTGAACCTGGCCGCAAGCGACGTGCACTACCTGTTCGAGGCGCTGCAGGCGGCCTGTGGCGGCGACCCTGCGGCGCTGGATCTCTATTCCGACCGCGCGCTGCGACGCATCTGGGGGGCGATGCGGTTTTCCTGGTGGATGACCTCGATCCTGCATCGCTTTCCCGGCCAGTCGGATTTCGACCAGAAGATTCAGGAGGCCGAGCTTTACCAGCTGCAGACCCTTGAAACCGCGCAGGCGGCCATGGCACGAAACTATACGGGCCTGCCGTATTAGGGCGCGCGGGCCGGGGGGGGGACATGATGAGCGAGCGCTACGAGACGGGCATGGCCACCCGCCGCCGGGTTCTGGGCGATGCGCATGTGGACCGGGCCGAGGCGGCGAAAGACCCGCTGGACGCACCCTTTCAGGACCTGATCACCGAAGGCGCCTGGGGCACGGTCTGGGCCTCGGACGCGATAACCCCGCGCGAACGCTCCATGCTGACGCTGGCGCTGCTGGCGGGGTTGGGCAATGTCGAGGAAGTGGCCATGCATGTGCGCGCCTGCGCGCGCACCGGCGCCAGCCGGCGCGACGTGATGGAGGCGTTTCAGCATGTCGCCATCTATGCCGGTGTGCCGCGCGCCAATCACGCCATCAAGATCGCCCGGGCCGTCTGGGCGGAAATCGATGCAGAGAGAGAGGGCAGACCGCATGAGCCATGATCCCGGCCCCCTGATCCCGCGCAACCGGGCCATCCACCCGGTTGCCTATGACGTCGATTACAAGACCTCGGTCACGCGGTCGCCCAATCTGCCGCTCTTGTCGATGGAATCGACGCCCAGCGAGGAGACCGGGCCGGTCTTTGGCCATGATCTGCTGGGGCCGCTGGACAACAACCTGATCCTGAACTGGACGAAGGGCGCCGCCCCGGCGGTGGGCGAGCGTATCCTGATGCATGGCCGCGTGCTGGACGAGCTGGGCCGCCCGGTGCCCGAGACGCTGGTCGAGATCTGGCAGGCCAATGCCGGCGGGCGCTATCGGCATGTGAAGGACAGCTATTTCGCCCCGCTGGACCCCAATTTCGGCGGCTGCGGGCGGACGATCACCGATGCCGAGGGCCATTACCAGTTCCTGACCATCCGCCCCGGCGCCTATCCCTGGCCGAACCGGGCGAACGACTGGCGGCCGATGCATATTCATGTCTCGGTCTTCGGGCGCAGTTTCGGGCAGCGGCTGATCACGCAGATGTATTTTCAGGGCGACCCGCTGATCCCGCTTTGCCCCATCGCCCGCACGATCAAGGATCGCGCCAGCCTGGACCGGCTGGTGGCGCCGCTGGACATGGCGCATGCGCGGCCCTTGGATTTTCTGGCCTATCGCTTTGACATCGTGCTGCGCGGGCGGCGCCAGACGATGTTCGAGAACAAGCTGGAGGGGATGTGAGATGGTGCAGAAACTGGATATTCTGCCCGAAAGCGCCTCGCAGACCGGCGGGCCCTATGTGCATATCGGGCTGATCCCGACATTCGCCGGGCTGGAAGGGGTCTACGCGCAGGACCTGGGCAAGCGCGCCATCGAGGAGGGCGCGCAGGGCGAGGTGATCACCATCACCGGCTCGGTATTCGACGGCACTGGCTGGGCGCTGCGCGATGCGCTGATCGAAAGCTGGCAGCCGGATGCCGCGGGGCGGTTTCCGGGCCAGACGGGTGCCGACCCGAAGGTGAACGGGTTCTGCCGTTTCGCGGCGGATGGCGAAAGTGGGGAATTCACCTTGCGCACGGTCAAGCCGGGACGGGTGCCAATGCGCGGCGGGGGCTGGCAGGCGCCGCATATTTCCCTGTGGATCGCCGCACGCGGGATCAATACCGGCCTGCACACGCGCATCTATTTCGCCGATGAGGACAACAGCGCCGACCCGCTGCTGGCTCGGGTCGAACAGCGGCCGCGGGTGCAGACCCTGATCGCGCAGCCCCAGGGGGCAGGGCGGTACCGGTTCGATATCCGCTTGCAGGGCGCGGGCGAGACGGTGTTTCTGGACATGTAGTGGCCGGCCCGCTGCCGGATCG
>SKHK01000225.1 GCA_007117005.1 Paracoccaceae bacterium | reverse complement strand
TCAGGGCCCGCCCCGCCTGGCCGCCCTGCGCGCGGAACTGGCCCGCCAGGGGCTTTCCGGCTTCATCGTGCCGCGCGCGGACGCCCATCAGGGCGAATATGTCAGCCCGCGCGATGACCGTCTGGCCTGGCTCACGGGCTTTACCGGCTCGGCGGGTTTCTGCATCGTGCTGGCGGATGTGGCGGGGCTTTTCGTCGATGGCCGCTACCGGCTGCAGGTGCGCCAGCAGGCCGATATGGACGCCTTCACCCCGGTGGACTGGCCCGAAACCGCCCCCGCCGACTGGCTGAAGGATCAGGGCGCGACAGGCCCCATCGGCTATGACCCCTGGCTGCACACGCCTGACGAGATCGCGCGCCTGGAAAAGGGCCTGCAGGGCAGCACCATCACCCTGCGCGCGCTGGACGCCAACCCGCTGGATGCGACCTGGCCGGACCAGCCGCCGCCGGCCTGCGCTCCGGCGCGCGCGCATCCCCTGGCACTGGCCGGGCGCTCGGCCCGAGACAAACGCGACAGCCTCGCCGCCGCCCTGCGCGATCAGGGCCGCGCGGCACTGGCCATCACCCTGCCCGACAGCCTGTGCTGGCTGCTCAACATCCGCGGCGCCGATATCCCGCGCAACCCGGTTGTGCAGGGCTTCGCGCTCCTGCACGATGACGCAGGGGTCGATCTGTTCCTGGACGCGCGGAAACTCGCCGGGCTGGACCTGGGCCAGGACGTGACGATCCACGCGCCCGAGGCCTTCCTGCCCGCCGCCGCCGCCATTTCCGGCCCGGTGCAGCATGACCCCGCCACCGCGCCCCTGGCCCTGGCCCGCGCGCTGGCAAAGCCCGTCGCGGCGCGGGACCCCTGCCTGATGGCCAAGGCCTGCAAGACCGATGCCGAACTGGACGGCATGCGCGCTGCCCATCTGCGCGATGGCGCGGCCATGGCGGAATTCCTGTGCTGGTATGATACCAAGGCGGCGCCGGGCCTGACCGAAATCGACATGGCGATGAAGCTGGAGGAATGCCGCCGCGCCACCGGCCAGCTGATCGATCTCAGCTTCGACACCATCTCATCGACAGGGCCCAACGCGGCGATCAACCATTACCGCGTAACCGAGGACACCAACCGCCCGCTTCAACCGGGCGATCTCTTTCTGCTCGATTCCGGCGGCCAATACCCTGACGGCACCACCGATATCACCCGCACCCTGCCCGTCGGCCCCGCCGATGCCATCGACGCCGAAAAACGCGACGCCTGGACGCGCGTGCTGAAAGGCATGATCACCCTGTCGCGCGCCCGCTTCCCCCATGGCGTCGGCGGCGCGCATCTCGATGCGCTGGCACGCCTGCCCCTGTGGCTGCAGGGCATGGATTTCGACCACGGCACCGGGCATGGCGTGGGTGCCGCGCTCAGCGTGCACGAAGGCCCCGTACGGCTGTCGCGCGCCTCCACCCTGCCGCTCAAACCCGGCATGATCCTGTCGAACGAACCGGGCTATTATCGCGCCGGCGGCTGGGGCATCCGCATCGAGAATCTGGTCGCCGTCACCAAGGCCCCGCCGGGCACCGACCCCCGCCCGATGCTCGCCTTCGAGACCCTGACGCTGTGCCCCATCGACACAGGCCTGATCGCCCCCGGCATCCTGGAGCCCGACGACATCGCCTGGCTGAACGCCTATCACGCCCGCGTGCAAAGCGCCCTCACCCCCCTCGTCAGCCCCGACACCGCCGCCTGGCTGGCCCGCGCCTGCCAGCCGGTCTGAAAAGCCCCGCGCCCCTTCATCTTGCCCCAAATACTCGCGGGGGTGAGGCCCGGCACGGGCCGAGGGGGTGGGGCGGCAGCCCCCTGCCCCGCTATCCGCCCAGCGCCTCGTACCGGGTGGCCCCGCGGCGATGCTCGTCCACCGGCGTCGTCAGGATCGACGCATGATGCGCGCGCTGGTCGCAATTCGCCCGCGGGCAGATGCGGCAGTTGATCCCCACAGGCGTCACCGGCGCGCTGCCCAGCGAGAACCCCTCGGCATAGCCGATCTCGCCGGCGTGATCGATGGTGCAGCCCAGCGCCACGGCCAGCCGGTTGTCCTGCCCGTGCCGCCCCACGATCGGCCGTTCCACCGTGCGCGCGATCACGAAATACTGCGAGGCATCGGGCATCTCCACCAGTTGCGGCACGATCCGGCCGGGCAGGCGAAAGGTCAGATGTACATCCAGCCGCGGGCAGGCGCCGCCATATTCGGCCAGATGGAAATCCGTGGCGTTGAAGCGCTTGGTCACGTTCCCCGCCTTGTCGATGCGCAGAAAGAAGAACGGCACCCCCTGCGCGCCGTCCCGCTGCATGGTGGTGGCGCGGTGGCAGGCCTGTTCGAAACTGACCCCGAAACGCGTCGCCAGATGGTCGAAATCATATTGCGCGGTCCGTGCCTCGGCCAGAAAGGCGTCATAGGGCATCAACAGCGCCGCGGCAAAGTAATTGGCCAGTTCGATACGGCAGCGCGCCCTTCCCTGCGGCTCTGCCGGTCCGGTGGTCAGCAGCGTGTCAAGCGTCTGCCCGCATTCCAGCAGACCCAGCACATGCGCCAGTTGAAAGACCCGGTTGGGATGATCCAGCGCCTGGCTCAGCGAGACCGTGCGCGCGCTGTTGTCCAGGTCACGCAGCGTCTGCGGCATCTCGGCCACCGGGCGCAGGCGCACCGTGATGCCATGCGCCACACGCAAACGGTCTTTCAACGCGGCGTACAGATCATCCGGCGCCGGAGGGCGGTCCTGCCAGAACCGCTCGGCGGCGTCTTCCAGGGTGGGAAAATGGTTGCGGTTGCGGCGGAAGAAATTGTGCACCGCCCCCTCGGGCGAGGCCGCCAGCAGCGGGCCGCCCCCTTCGGGCTGGGCGGCACTGGCCAGCAACTGATCCGACGCGGCCATATAGGCCCGGCCCAGCCGCAGGCAGGCGGCAATCAGGGTCGGCGCATGGGCCTGCGCGGCGCGCAATTCATGCAGATCCGGCCGCGCGCCATCGAATAGCGGGTCCTGCAACAACGCGCGCATATCGGCCAGGCGGGTGGTGCTGTCATCCTCGGCGATGGTGCGCCAGTCGACACCGTATACCTCGAACAGGCGCAGCAGGATCGCCACCGAGACGCTGCGCTGGTTGTTCTCCAGCAGGTTCACATAGGCGGTGCTGATGGCCAGCCGCTTTGCCATGCGCGCCTGCGTCTCACCCCGTTCCAGGCGCAGACGACGCAATTGCGGGCCGATGAAGGTCTTGCGCATGGACTGCCCCCCTTGAGCCGCCCCGGTTTGTCGGTGTCCCGCGCTGCGCGGCCAGAGCGCATCCGCGAGATGTTGTATAATTTACAATGCTACAAAAAGTAGCAATTGTAAACTTTCGCGTTCACAGCGGAACCCTGTTTTCCTTCGGAACGGCGGGTCGGGCTGGCAGACAAGGGGCACCGAGACAGGAGTGCCGTCTATGCCCGCCGCCAGAAACGCCCCGATCCGCACCGCCCACCCGCGCCTGCTGGCCACACCGCCGGTGCCGTTGCCGCGCCGCCACGGCCCGGCCTATGCCACGCTTCTGCGCCAGGCGCTGGCCGATCTGGCCGACCGGCTGAGCGCGCGCCAGCACATGCCGGCGCAGGGCACGCCGCTGCCGATCCGCGCCAGACAGCCGCACCCGGTGGCACCGCGCGGCCTGCGTGAATGAGCCGACATTTGCGCGCCATGAGTGATCTTGCCGAAGGGGCCTTTCCGGCCACCGATACCGATCTCGGCGTCGGTCGCGTGCAGACCGTCACCGGCGCGCTGAGTCCGGAACTGGCCGGCATGCTGGCCGGGGCGCTGGGCCATGCGGCCGCCCCCGTGCCGCCGACCCATGCCGGCGCGCCCCTGCCGCCGCTGTGGCACTGGGCGGCGTTTCCGGCCTTTGTGCCCCTTGCCGGTCTGGGTCCGGACGGCCACCCTGCGCGCGGCGATTTCTTGCCCGCCCTGCCGTTCGAGCGACGCATGTGGGCCGGGGGGCGGCTGTGGTTCACGGGGTCGTTGACGATCGGAGAGACGTTGCAGCGCCGCTCTGAGATCCTGTCGGTCGATTTCAAGACCGGCGCGGCCGGGCAGCTGGCCTTCGTCAAGGTGCGCCATACGGTGCAGGGCGAACAGGGCGGCGTGATCACCGAGGAACAAGACATCGTCTACCTGCCCATCCCTGACCGTTTCCGCGCGCCGAAAGCCATTCCCGCCCCCGATGCCCCGCTGTTTGACGAGGCGCTGGACGCAGGCCCGGTGCGGCTGTTCCGCTATTCCGCCGCCACCTGGAACGGACACCGCATCCATTACGACCGCGCCTATGCCGCCGAGGTCGAGAAATATCCCGGCCTGGTGGTGCACGGGCCGATGCAGGCCACGCTGTTGATGGAAGCCGCGATGCGCCACAGCGGCCGCACGCCGGCGCGGTTTTCCTTCCGCGGGGTGCATCCGCTGTTCGACGGGCCGCTGCGGCTGCAGGCCACGGCAGTGGCGGGCAACGCGCGGGCACTGGCGCTGTGCACCGTGGCGGGCAGTCAGGATCAGACACATCAGGGCATGCAGGCCCGGTTCGAGTGGGAGGATTAGGTCATGGGTATTCTGAACGGCATGCGGGTGGTCGAGGGGTCGGCCTTTGTGGCGATCCCCCTGGCGGGGATGACACTGGCGCAGATGGGGGCCGAGGTCATCCGCTTCGACCGGCTGGAGGGCGGGCTTGACGCCGCACGCTGGCCGGTGGCGGCGAACGGGCAGAGCCTGTTCTGGGCGGGGCTGAACAAGGGCAAGAAATCCGTCGCCGTGGACATGAAATCACCCGAGGGGCGCGAGCTGATCACCCGGATCATCACCGCGCCGGGCGATGATGCGGGCCTCTTTCTGACCAATCTGCGTGTGCGCGGCTGGATGGACCACCCCACCCTGTCGGCGCATCGCCCGGATCTGGTGATGGTCACGCTGCTGGGCGACCGGCACGGGCGCCCGCAGGTCGACTACACCGTCAACCCCGCCATGGGTTTCCCCGATGCCACGGGGCCAGAGGGTTCGACCGACCCGGTGGCGCATGTGCTGCCGGCCTGGGACTGCATCGCCGGCAACATGGCGGTCAGCGCGCTGCTGGCCGCCGAACGCCACCGCCTGCGCACCGGCCAGGGGCAGGAGGTCGTCTTTTCGCTGAAGGATGCGGCGGCGGCGATGCTGGGCAATCTGGGCATCATCGGCGAGGTCTGCGTGAACGGCGTGGACCGGCCGAAATCCGGCAACGCGCTTTACGGTGGCTACGGGCAGGATTTCCTGTGCGCCGATGGCGAGCGGGTGATGGTCATCGGCCTGACCGGGCGGCAATGGGCTGGGCTGGTCTCGGTCACCGGGATGGGCAACGCCATCGCGCTGCTGGAACGGCGCATCGGCGAAAGCCTGTCCGACGAGGGCACGCGTTTCCGCCATCGCGCGGCGATCACCGCGGTGCTGGCGCCCTTCTTCGCCACGCGGCGGGTGGATGATTTCGCCGCCGCCTTCGACAAGGCCGGGGTCACCTGGTCGCGCTTTCGCAGCTTTGCCCGGGCCGTGCGCGAGGACCCGGACCTGTCGCCCGCCAACCCGATCTTCGCCGAGATCGACCAGCCCGGCCTGGGCCGCTACCCGGTGCCCGGCACGCCCTTTGCCTTTTCCGCGATGGCGCGCGAGGCCCCGACCCCCGCGCCGGTTCTGGGCGCGCATACCGAAGAGGTGCTTGCCGATGTGGCGGGCCTGTCGGCCATGCAGATCGCGCGGCTTTACGACAAGGGCGTCGTCGCCGGCCC
>SKHK01000099.1 GCA_007117005.1 Paracoccaceae bacterium | reverse complement strand
TCAAGCCCTCGTCGGCCTCGATCTCGCTGCGCCTTCCGGTCTCGCTGCTGGAACGCATCAAGATCGCCGCGAACAAGCGCGACATGCCCTATCAGTCCCTGATCAAGGCATGGCTGGCTGAAAAGGTCGATACAAGTAAGTGAACTGCTACATCCGGTTCCGGCAAACAGCGCTATCGCGCTGCCCTCGACTTTCCCGCGCGGGATGAACGGCAGAAAGGTCCCGCACAGCCCCCCGCCCCCACCGTCAATCCTTACGCAGCGCCGCCAGGATCGCCTCGCGGTGTTCGTCACGCCCCGGCAGGGTGTCGGGCAGCGGTGTTGCCGCGCCGTCAAAGCGCGGCGCGGGGGCGGGTTGCAGGGCGCCTGCGGCCTGTGCCCAGACGCCGCGCGCGGCCATATGCGGGTCCTCGGCGGCCTGAAACGGGCTCAGGACCGGCGCCACGCAGGCGTCCGACCCCGCAAACAGCCCCGCCCAGTGATCACGCGGATGCGCGGCAAAGATCTCGGCCAGCCGCTCGGTGCAGCGCGGCCACAGCGCGGGGTCGTGCTGGCGGGCGAAATCGGGGTCATCCTCCAGCCCCATCAGGGCCAGGAAGGCGGCGTAGAACTTTGCCTCCAGGCATTGCACGGTGACGAAACCGCCATCCGCGCAGGCATAGCTGCGTGACCAGGGCGGGCCGTCCAGCATCGAGGCGCCGCGCGCCTCGGCCAGCTGGCCGGTGGGCGCCATGGACATCAAGAGCGCCATCATATGGGCCGAGCCGTCGACGATGGCGGCATCGACCACCGTGCCCCGCCCCGTGCGCCCGGCGCGCAGGAGGCCGGCCAGCATGCCCGCCACCAGATACATCGCCCCCCCGCCCACATCGCCCAGCAGCGTGGGCGGCGAGATCGGCAGCGCCCCGGGGGCCGAGGCATACCAAAGCGCCCCCGACAGCGCGACATAGTTCAGGTCATGCCCGGCCTGCGGCGCGCGCGGCCCCGCCTGGCCCCAGCCCGTCATCCGGCCGTAGACCAGCCGCGGGTTCAGCTCATGGCACCGCTCAGGCCCCAGGCCCAGGCGTTCCATCACGCCCGGGCGCATCCCCTCGATCAGCCCGTCGGTGCGCGCGATCAGGGCGCGCACGGTTTCCAGATCGCCCGCATCCTTCAGGTCCAGCGCGATGGTCCGCTTGCCCCGGTCCAGCAGGTTGCGTTCCGGCATGCCCGGCAGACCCGGCCCGCCGGGGCGCTGCACCACCACCACCTCGGCGCCCAGATCGGCCAGCATCATGCCCGCGAAAGGCCCCGGCCCGATGCCCTCGATCTCGATGATCCGCACCCCGTCCAGCATCCGCTCGCTCATCCGCCCCTCCATGCGTTACGCTCGGTCAGGACCTGGCGCAGCAGGCTGGGGCGGTCGGTCATAAGCCCGTCAACGCCCATATCCAGCAGCCGCTCCATCTGCGCCCGGTCATCGACCGTCCAGACCTGCACCTGTATCCCGCGCGCATGGGCGGCACGAACGAAACGCCGCGTCACCACCGGGATACCGTGAAAGCTGACCGGCACCTGCGCCACCGGATAGGCCAGCCGCCCCACCGGCAGCCCCCAGCCCGCCAGCACCAGCCGCCCCGCGCCCAGATGCGCGGGCGACCAGCACAGCCCTGCGCCCAGCGCCGCGCGCAGCCGCGCTACGCGCGACGGGTTGAAGGACCCCACGCAGATCCTGTCCAGCACCCCCATGCGCCGGATCAGCGCAATGAGGGGGTCAATGGCGGCATCGGCCTTGACCTCGATATTGACGAAAAGCGCGGGATGTTCCTCCAGCAGCGCGGCCAGCGGCGGGATCGCGGCGCCGCCCGGCGTGCGGACCCGCGCCAGCGTCGCCGCGTCCAGGCTGCCGATGGCGCGCGGATCGCCGGTCATGCGCTGCAGCGTGTCGTCATGGTGGATGACCACCTGCCCGTCGGTGGTGGCATGCACGTCCAGTTCGACATGGCTATAGCCCAGCGCCACGGCATGGGCGAAGGCGGGCAGCGTGTTCTCCTCACCCTCCAGCGCGCCGCCGCGATGGGCAAAGGCGATGGGGCGCGGGTGATCCAGAAAGGGAAGCGGGGCCGGGCGGGTCATGGCGCCATCTTGCCGATCGCGCGCGCGCTGTCCAGCCGGTGGTCGGCCCCGCGCCCGCCCCTCATGGCATGGATGCGGCGGGCGGGGTGGCAGGCGGGGTGGCAGGCGCGGACCGGCACATGACCCGCCAGATCATCACCAGCAGCAGCAGATAGACCGGGGCGATGATCGCCTGCACCAGCGGCAGGTCCGACCCTTGCACCGGCGGCGCGCCCCGCACCCCGACCGCCGTGCCGTAAAGGCCCCAGCCGCCGGCGATCCAGGCCATCAAAAGCATCAGACCCTTTTCCGCCCTGGTGGCGCGGGCCATCAGATCGGCCGCAATCAGCGCCAGCCCGATGCCGAAGATCGTCAGGTCGTAATCATAGCCATAGGGGCTGACCATCAGCGAGGCAAAGCAGCCCACCGCCAGCAGCACCCTTGGCCGCGCGCCGCGCCACAGCGCCAGCGGCACGGCCGCCAGCGCCGTCACGCCCAACGCGGCCTGCGCCAGCGCGGCGGTCTCTGGCGCCACGCCCGCACGGTGCAGCGTGGCATAGACCGAGGCCATGCGGTGCAGCTGGTACCCCCCCTGCTGCAGGATCACCCCGGCCTCGGCCACCGCGCCGCGAAACGCGCCCCAGATCCCGATGCCGAAGGTCAGGGTCGCCAGCCCCGACAGCACAGCCGCCACCGCCAGCGCCACGCCCAGCACCGTCCAGCGCCGCTGCACCAGTGCCGCCAGCCCCAGCCCCAGCCCCAGATGCGGCTTGATCACCATCAGCCCCAGCGGCAGCCCGGCCAGCCCGCGGCGCGGCTGCGCGTTCAGGCTGGCCAGACAGAACCATCCCGCCAGCGCCCCCAGCAGAAAACCGTTCTGCCCGATCAGCGCCTGCACCGCCAGCACCGGCGCCAGTGCCAGCAGTACCGCTGTCATGTAGCGCCCGGCCAGCCGCTGCAGCACCAGCACATAAGCCGCCAGCGTCAGCACCGAAAACAGCATGAAGGCCTGCCCGCGCGGCAAGAGCGGCAGGTATTGCATCAACAGGTTGTAGGGCGGCGGATAGGTCCAGGTCATGAAGGTATCGGTGCCCGTCAGCGCCCGCTGCGCAGCCATCATGTCGGCCAGCCGGTAGGCCTCGGCCAGCCGGCCTTCGGCAATCAGCAGACCGGTGATGTAGAACGCGTCGAAATCGATCAGCCGTTCGACATCGGCCAGTTGCGGTGCGCTGGCGGCAGAAACCCAGATCAGCAGCCCGACAAGCGCCAGCAGAATCGCCGCCAGCAGCGGGCTGGTTTCCGGCGCCGTGTCGCCGATGCGTGAAAGCCGGCCAACCGCGTCGGCCTGGCGTCGCCCCCCTGTTTCGCGCATCGCTCCTGCCCTTTCCTGCCCCGGGGCGCACATGCCCATGCCTGCCTCAGCCTGCCTCGGGCGCGGCCGGTGCCCCCTGCCTGGCGGTCAGGCTAGCCGCGCCGCACACCGGCCGCAAGCGCCCGGCACCGCACGGGCATCAGCGCTTTTCTTTGCGCCCCATCCGGGCTAACCATCGGGCCGAGGGAGACCCGCGCATGAGCACCATCCTGGACCGTATCAAGGCCTACAAGCTGGCCGATGTCGCCCGGCTGAAGGCCGCCACGCCCCTGGCCGCGATAGAGGCGCAGGCCGCCGCCGCGCCCACCCCGCGCGGCTTTCACGCCGCGCTGGCGGGCGCGCAGGCGCAGGGCTACGGGCTGATCGCCGAGATCAAGAAAGCCAGCCCCTCCAAGGGTCTGATCCGCGCCGATTTCGACGTGCCCGCGCTGGCCGCCGCCTATGCCGAGGGCGGCGCCACCTGTCTGTCGGTGCTGACCGACGCGCCTAGCTTTCAGGGCGATGACACCTATCTGGCCGCCGCGCGGGCCGCCTGCGCGCTGCCGGTGCTGCGCAAGGATTTCCTCTATGACCCCTGGCAGGTGGTGCAATCCCGCGCGCTGGGGGCCGATTGCATCCTGATCATCATGGCCTCGGTCTCCGACGCGCAGGCAGCCGAACTGGAAGCCGCCGCGCTGGCCCATGGCATGGACGCGCTGATCGAGGTGCATGACCGCGCGGAACTGGACCGCGCGCTGGCGCTGCAATCGCCCCTGATCGGCATCAACAACCGCAACCTGCACACGTTCGAGATCACGCTTGACGTGACGCGCGCCCTGGCCCCGCATGTGCCTGCCGACCGGCTGCTGGTCTGCGAGAGCGGGCTGTTCACACCCGCCGATCTGGCCGCGATGGCCGGGGTCGGCGCGCGCAGCTTCCTGATCGGCGAAAGCCTGATGCGCCAGGCCGATGTGGCCGCGGCCACCCGCGCGCTGATCGCCGCGCCGGTGCCGGTGGGGGGCTAGGGCCATGACGGGCCTCACCCATTTCGACGATCAGGGCCGCGCCCATATGGTCGATGTCGGCGCCAAGGAGGTCACCGCCCGGGTGGCCGTGGCCAGCGGCCATGTGCGCATGCTGCCCGAGACGCTGACCCATGTGACGCAGGGCACGACGAAAAAGGGCGATGTGCTGGGCGTGGCGCGGCTGGCCGGCATCATGGCGGCCAAGCGCACGGCCGATCTGATCCCACTGTGCCACCCCCTGCCCCTGACCCATGTCGCGGTCGATCTGGTGCCCGACCCCGCGCTGCCCGGCATCCGCATCACCGCCGAGGTGCGCACAACCGGCAAGACAGGGGTAGAGATGGAGGCGCTGACCGCCGTCTCGGCCGCCGCGCTGACCGTCTATGACATGCTCAAGGCGGTGGAGAAATCGATGGAGATCGGCGCCATCGCGGTTGACCGAAAGGAAGGCGGCAAATCCGGCAGCTATCGGCGGGCCGGGGCATGATTTCGGTCGATGAGGCGCTGGCGCAGGTCTTTACCCTGTGCGCCCCCCTGCCCTGCGAAGAGGTGCCGCTGGCGCAGGCCGCGGGCCGGGTCATGCGCGCGCCGGCCGTGGCGGGGCGCGACCAGCCGCCCTTTGCCGCCGCGGCGATGGATGGCTACGCGCTGGCCGGCCCGGCGACGGCCGGCGACCGTCTGTCAGTGGTTGCGGGTGAGGCCGGGGCGGGCCATGGTTTCGCCGGGACCGTCGCGCCCGGGCAGGCGCTGCGCATCTTCACCGGTGCGCCGCTGCCCGATGGCGCCGACCGGATCGTCATTCAGGAAGACGTCACGCGCGACGGCGACCAGATCACGCTCAACGAGCCTGCCGACGAAGCGGGCCGCCATATCCGCCCCGCCGGGGCCGATTTCCGCAATGGCGACCGGCTCAGCGCGCCGCGGCGGCTGCGCCCGGTCGATCTGGCGCTGCTGGCGGCGATGAACCTGGGCACCGTGCCCGTCAGCCGCCGCCCCGTGGTGGCGATCATCGCCACCGGCGATGAGCTGGTCATGCCGGGCGAGGCACCGGGCGCCGACCAGATCATCGCCTCCAACAGTTTCGCCATCAAGGCCATGGTCGAGGCCGAGGGCGCAGAGGCCCGTCTTCTGCCCATCGCGCGCGACAGCGCGGCGCATCTGCGCATGGTGCTGGAGATGGCGCGGGGCGCGCATGTGATCGTCACCATCGGCGGCGCCTCGGTCGGCGATCATGACCTCGTGGCGCCGGTGACGGCGGAACTGGGCGCCACGCGGTCCTTTTACAAGATCGCCATGCGGCCGGGCAAACCGCTGATGGCGGGGCGGCTGTTCGATGCGCTGATGCTGGG
>SKHK01000189.1 GCA_007117005.1 Paracoccaceae bacterium | reverse complement strand
GCCCGCCGGATGCGCTGGTCATCGGCGGCACGGGCTTTCTGGGCCGCGCGCTGGTGCATCGGCTGGCGGGCGAGGGGCTGCGCGTCGGTGTCCTTAGCCGGTCGCGGGCCAATCCCTTTGCAGATCTGGGCGGTGCCGTGCGCCTGATCCCCGCCGACCTGCAGGACAAGGCCGCGCTGAGCCGCGCCATGATCGGCGTGGACACCGTCTATCATCTGGCCCGCACTGAGGAGGCCGACTGGGACGGCTATCTGAAAAACGATGTCGCCGTGACCGAACGGCTGGCCCGTGCGGCCATTGCCGCCGGGGTGCGGCGCTTTGTCTATACCGGCACCATCGCATCCTATGATGCCTCTGACCCCGCGCAACGGATCACCGAGGAAACGCCCTTTGGCGACATGACCGCGCGCAATCTCTATGCCCGGTCCAAGGCGCTTTGCGAGGAACGCCTGCAGGCGCTGGCGCGTGACCAGGGCCTGCCGCTGGTCATCGCGCGGCCCGGTATCGTGGTCGGGCCGGGCGGGCCGTTGCAGCATTGGGGCATCGGGCGCTGGCACGGGGCGGGCGCGGTGCGCATCTGGGGGCAGGGGCACCACAAGCTGCCCTTCGTGCTGAACGAGGATGTGGCCGAGGCGCTGGCCCGGATGCGCCGCACCGAGGGGATAGAGGGGCAGTCCTTCAACCTGGTCGGCCCGCCGCTGATGTCGGCGCAGGACTGGTTTCAAGCCATCGCGCAGCTGACCGGCACGCGGATCACGGTGGCGACGGGAAACCTGACTGCCTTCTGGCTGTCCGACCTGGGCAAGTACGCGCTGAAACGGCTGGTGCTGCGCCGGCGCGGGCTGACCCGCCCGCTGCGCCGGGACTGGCTGTCGCGCGCGCATCTGTCGCGCTTTGACCACACACATGCCTGCCGCGTGCTGGGCTGGCAGCCAGAGGGCGACGCGCAACGCTTTGCCCGCCGTGCGCTGGTCCCGCAGGCGCTGTTCGGTTATTGACCTTGGGTGCCCTGCGGACCGCTCCCGCCCTGCCGGCGCAGACGCAAGGCGGCCACGGCCTGCCCGGGCAGGATCAGCGCGCACTGCAGGTAACGCGTGAACAGCCGGCGCGGGTTGCTCAGCATCCGCCACAGCCATTCCATCGCCACCGCGCGCACCCAGGCCGGGGCGCGGCGCTGGGTGCCGGCCAGGAAATCCAGCCCCGCACCGATGGAGGCGAAACCGATATGCGCCTGCCGCGTGCGCCCGAAGGCGGCGAATGCTTCCTGCTTCGGCGCACCCAGCGCAATCAGGCACAGCCCCGCACCAGAGGCGGCAACGCGGTCCAGGATATCGGCGGCCTCTTCGCCTCTGGGGTCAAAACCCATGGGCGGCGCGATGCGGGCGGCGATGCGCAGGCCGGGCAGGGCGCTGCACAGCGCCTCGCCCGCGGCCTGCAGCGCGGGGTCGGTCGAACCGACCAGCGCGACGGCGACGCCCCTGTCACGCGCCACGGCAAGAAGCGGCAGCACCATGTCCGACCCGGGCACCAGCGACACCGGCCGCCCGGCCAGACGCGACAGCCAGACAATGGGGTTGCCATCGGCCACCACCAGATCCTGCACGGCGTAGACAGCACGGAAATCGGCGTCGCGCGACAGCTTGACCAGATGGTCCAGGTTGATCGTGGCCAGCGCGAAACCCTGCCCGGCGCCAAGGGCCGCGCCCACGCGCGCCAGCAGGGCCTGACGGTCGGCGACGTTGACGGCTATCTGATGGGGAGGGAAGGAAAAGATCACGGGGAAAGGGTCCGGCCAGTTAGGGGAAGCGGGCAGACAGGCGCGCGTGTTTCTGGTATAAGCCCGCAGCGGGGCCGGATAAAGCCGCGAAACCCGCAGGCCGGACCGCGCGGCGCCGATCAGCGGCGTGTTTGCGGGGGCCTGGGTCATGCAGCGGCGCAGCAACCCGGGGCAGACACGCACCAGCCAGGTGGGACAGCGGGATGGAGATAGTCGGCAATTCCTTCGCCGTCGGCGCGCTGCTGGCATGGCCCGGCGTAATCATCCTGATGTTCCGCTTCCTTTCGCTGGAACGCGCGCTGATCTGGTCCATCCTGGGCGGCTACATGCTGCTGCCGCAGATCACGGAACTGAACTTTCCCGGCATCCCGCCCCTCAACAAGACCACCATCCCCAACGTGACGGCGTTTCTGGTGATCGTGGTCATGGCCGGGCGCCTGCCGGGATTGCTGCCAAGGGGGCTTGTCGGGCGCGGGCTGTTGCTGCTGCTGGCGCTCAGCCCCGCGATGACGGCACTGGGCAATCTGGACCCGGTGCGCTTCGGCTTTCAGACCATCGGGGGGATGCTGGTCTTTGACGGCTCCAATCTGGTGCGGTCGGAACTGCCGGGCATGCGGCTTTATGATGTGGCCTCGGAACTGGTGCGCCAGGCGATGATCCTGATGCCGTTCTTTCTGGCCCGCCACTACCTGCGCAGTGAGGCCGCATTACGCGAGATCCTGCGCGCGCTGGTCATCGGCGGGCTGATCTATGCGGTTCCGATGCTGATAGAGATCAGGTTGAGCCCGCAACTGCACACCTGGGTCTACGGCTTTTTCCAGCATGATTTCAGCCAGGCCATGCGGGCGGGCGGTTTCCGGCCATTCGTCTTCATGCCGCATGGCCTGTGGGTGGCGTTTTTCGCCTTCATGACGGCGATGGCGGGCGTGGCGATGGCGATGAGCGCGGCGCCGGAAAAGCGGGTGAACCAGTGGGTGATCGCACTGGTCCTGATCGGTCTGATCCCGCTGACCAAGACGCTGGGGGTGATCGCCTATGCCGCGCTACTGATCCCGGCGCTGCTGTTTCTGGGGGCGCGGCTGCATCTGCTGTTCGGCGCGGCGGTGTCGTTGGTGGTTCTGGCCTATCCGCTGGCGCGCGGACTGGGTTATGTGCCTACGGGCTGGCTTGTCCGTCTGGTAGAGGGGTTCAACCCCGAACGCGCCAGTTCGCTTGCCTTTCGCTTCGACAACGAATTCCTGATCCTGCTGCATACCGAGGAACGGCCCTTGCTGGGCTGGGGCAGTTGGGGCCGTTTCCGCCCCCATGACCCGATGACCGGCGATTCCGGCGTGATCGTCGACGGGCAGTGGATCATCACCATCGGCCAGTTCGGCTGGCTGGGCTATATCGCGCTGTTCGGTCTGCTGGTGCTGCCGCTGATGGCGCTGTGGTGGCAGGGGCGGCGCACCCATGCGGCGCCGGTTCCGGTGACGGTTTCCGCGCTGGTCCTGATCTACGCCGCCAACATGATCGACCTGCTGCCCAATGCCACGCTGGTGCCCCTGACCCTGCTGATCGGCGGCGCGCTTCTGGCCTATTCCGAGGAAATGCGCGCCGAGACCGACCGCAGGACAGCCCTTGCCACGCCCCGGCGGCGCCCCTCGGCACTGTTGGGCGCGAGCGGCGCCGCGGCTGCGCCGGGCCGGGCTGCCATCGATCCCGCGGCGCGAGGCCTGAAGGTCAGGCGCCGGTCCATGCTGTGATCTGCGACAGTTGCGCGTCATGCTTTCGCCCGGTTTTCGCGTTACTATCGCCATCCGGAACAGCCACGTAACGCAGACACAGCAATAAAGCACGCGTACCATGCCCAGTGATCCCGCCGCTTTCACCGCCGAAAACGACATCGCCATCATCGGCATGGCGGCGCATCTGCCCGGTGCGCCCTCGGTCGATACCTATTGGCGCAATCTGCGCGACGGTGTCTGCGCCATCCGCCGGCTGGACGCGGACGCATTGCTGGCCACGGGCGAGGATCCGGCGCTGATCCGTCAGCCGAACTATGTGCCCTTTGCCGCGCCGCTGGACGGGTTTGCCGGGTTCGACGCCGAGTTTTTCGGCTTTTCGCCAAAGGAAGCCGCGATTCTGGACCCCCAGCACCGGCAATTCCTTGAGGTCGCCTGGGAATCGCTGGAAAACGCGGGCCAGCCGGCGCTGGCGGATGCGGGGCGCGTGGGTGTCTATGCCGGTTGCGGGATGGGGACCTATTTCTTCGTCAACCTGTGTTCCAACCGCGATCTGGTGCGCGATGTGGGCCTGTTCCTGCTGCGCCATACCGGGAACGACAAGGATTTCCTGTCCACCCGCGTCAGCCATGTGATGGACCTGCGCGGCCCGGCAGTGAACGTGCAAACAGCCTGTTCCACCTCTCTGGTCGCCGTGCATCAGGCGGTGCAGGCGCTTCTGGGCGGGGAATGCGACATGGCGCTGGCGGGCGGCGTGACCATCGAACTGCCCCATGCGCGCGGGTATCTGTATAAGGAAAACGAGATCCTGTCACCGGACGGCGCCTGCCATGCCTTCGATCACCGCGCGAAGGGCACGGTCTTCGGCTCCGGCGCGGGCTGCGTGGTGCTGAAACGTCTGGCCGATGCCCAGCGCGACGGCGACCATATCTGGGCCGTGGTCAAGGGCAGCGCCATCAACAACGACGGCGCGCAAAAGGCCGGCTATCTGGCGCCCAGCGTCGAAGGGCAGGCCGCCGCGGTTGCCGAGGCGCTGAGCGTGGCCGGCGTCACGGCCGACACCGTAGACTACGTTGAATGCCACGGCACCGGCACCTATCTGGGCGACCCCATCGAGGTGGCCGCCCTGACCCAGGCTTTCCGCGAAAGCACCGATGCCAGCGGCTTCTGCTGCATCGGCTCGGTCAAGACCAACATCGGCCATCTGGACACCGCCGCCGGTGTGGCCAGCCTGATCAAGGCCGCGATGGCGGTGCATCACGGGCAGATGCCCCCCTCTCTGGGCTATGAGGCGCCCAACCCGGCGATTGACTTCGACACCAGCCCGTTTCGCGTCAACGACCGTCTGTCCGACTGGCCGCGGGCCGACCATCCGCGCCGCGCCGGGGTAAACAGCCTGGGCGTGGGTGGCACCAATGCCTTCGTGGTGCTGGAACAGCCGCCGGCACCGGCGCCATCCGACGAATCCGACTGGCCGTTCCAGCTTCTGACCCTTTCTGCCCGCTCGAAGGGTGCGCTGGATCAGGCCGGCGCCAATCTGGCCGCCCATCTGCAGGCGCAGCCGGATCAGGCACTGGCCGATGTGGCCTTTACCCTTATGGAGGGGCGCCGCGCCCTGCCCCGCCGCCGCGTTCTGGTGGCCGAAACCCATGCCGAGGCCAGCCGCCTGCTGGAAAGCG
The DNA here is from genome assembly GCA_007117005.1 of Paracoccaceae bacterium. Lineage (GTDB taxonomy): Bacteria > Pseudomonadota > Alphaproteobacteria > Rhodobacterales > Rhodobacteraceae > Pararhodobacter. Next base: position 663 of record SKHK01000189.1, on the reverse strand, counting down.
GCGACAAGGGCCGCGTCTTTACCCATACCGCGCTGGATGACCCCGATATCGCCTTCATGTTCCCCGGCGGCGGCGCGCAATATGCCGGCATGGCGCGCGATCTCTACGCCACCGAGCCGGTCTTTGCCGACTGGATGGACAAGGGCCTGTCGGTGCTGGAGCCAAAGCTGGATTATGACCTGCGGGCGCTCTGGCTGCCGGAACCGGGGCATGAAGCGGCGGCAAATAAGGCGCTGAAAAAGCCCTCGGTGCAACTGCCGCTGATCATGATCACCGAATACGCACTGGCGCAGATGCTGATGTCCTGGGGCGTGCAGCCTTCGGTGCTGATCGGCCATTCGATGGGCGAGAATACCGCCGCCTGTCTGGCCGGCGTGATGGGGTTCGAGGATTGCATCGGGCTGGTGCATCTGCGCGGGCGGCTGTTCGATACCGTGCCCGCGGGCGGCATGCTGTCGGTGCCGCTGTCACTGGACGCGCTGCAACCTCATCTTGGCCCGGATATCGATATCGCCAGCCTGAACGCGCCGGACCTGACCGTGGTTTCCGGCCCGGATGCCGCGCTTCAGGCGCTGGCCGGGCGGCTGGCCGAACAGGGGGTGGAAACCCAGCGCATCGCCATCGATATCGCCGCCCATTCGCGGATGCTGGAACCGATCCTGG
>SKHK01000076.1 GCA_007117005.1 Paracoccaceae bacterium | reverse complement strand
GGCCCGGTGCTCGGGGGCGGCGCGCGCCTCGCTGGCGATGCGGTCTGCCAGCGCCTCGGGCGTGGCGGGGGAAAGCTGCAGGCTGACCATCGCCCGGCCGGTCTGCGCATCGACCTGCATGGCGGCGTTGCGGGCCAGCATCGGCTGGCGCAGTTCCAGAACCAGCCGCGTCCAGCCATCGCCCAGCGGCCCGGTGCGCGCGGCGCGCAGTGCGCGCGGCGCCTGCCCGTCCACGGCAAAGCCCGTCCAGTCCACCTGCCGGAAGTCCAGCACCAGCCGCGGCGGGGCGTCCATATGGCGCAGCCGCCAGGGCACCGGCTGGGTCAGCGGCAGGTCAAGACGCAGATCATGCCCGGCATCTCCCCAGCGCGCCGGCCCCGCCACCCGCGCAAGGCCGGACAGCCCCTCGGCCCGGGCGCAAAGCCCACTGGCCACCAGCGCCGCCGCAGACCCCATGCCCAGCGCCAGTGACCGCCGGGTCAGTCCGGTTTCGCGCACCGCCGCAGCAGGGCGTTTTCTCATGCTGTCGTCCATCCTGCTCGTTCCTCTGCCCCGGATCTGCCGTCCGGTTTGCGCGGGCGCATCATAGCCCGGACGCGGCGCAATGGGAATCCCAACCTGCCGCGTCGCAGCCTTCACGAAAAAGTCAATGCGCGCGCGGCAACGCAGAGGGGGCTTGATCTTCGCGCACGCGCGCCAGACAGTCGCCGCAACCCCGATTACCCAGGATATTGCCCATGCGTTCCCTCTCTCTTGTCGCCGCCGGTTTTCTGGCACTTTCCCTGCCCGCCCTGCCCGGCGCCGCGCAATCGATCTTCGACGGGCTGGACGAGGCCGACCGCACCGCCCTGCGCGCCGAGATCCGCGCCTATCTGCTGGAAAACCCCGAGGTGATCTTCGAAGCCGTCGAAGCCTTCGAGCAACGCAACGCCACGGCCGCCGCCGAAATGGAGGGCGCGCTGGTCGAGATCAACGCCGATGCGATCTTCTTTGACGGGCACTCCTGGGCGGGGGGCAACCCTGATGGCGACCTGATCCTGGTCGAATTCGTCGATTACCGCTGCAGCTTTTGCCGCCGGGCATTCGAGCAGGTGATGGAGTTCGTCGGCGATGACGGCAATATCCGCCTGGTTATGAAGGAATTCCCCATCCTGGGCCCGCAATCCGAGGTGATGAGCCGCTTTGCCATCGCCGTGCTGCAACTGGGCGGGGACGAGATCTATTTCGAGGCGCATGAGCGGCTGCTGAACTGGGAGGGGGCGCTGAGCGAGTCCAGCCTGGGTGCGCTGGCCGCCGAGCTGGGGCTGGACGCCGAGGCCGTGCTGGCCCGGATGTCCGACGCATCGGTGACCGAGGTGCTGGACGCCAACCGGGCGCTGGCCCAGCGGTTGCAGATCAGCGGCACCCCGACCTTTGTTCTGGGCGCCGGCAGCAGTGGCGAGATGATCCGCGGCCTGCTACCTGCGGCGGGCCTGGCCGAAATCGCCGCCGAATTGCGCGACTGAATCGCGACGCGGATCGCCGAAGCGCAAAGCGGAAAGAAACGGGGCGCTCGGCGTAAACGCCGGCGGGCGCCGTGCCGCAGTGGCGTAAAGGCGATCAGCGCAGCCGGGCAGCGCCCAGGATACTGCCCTGCCCGGCCTCTTGCAGGATCACCACGGCCGGGTCGCTGCCCTCTATGGCAACCGACATTTCCAGCGGTGCCACCATGTCCCAGTCGCCGATATGCGTCCATTCGGTGACGACGTTGTGGAACGCGCCGCGGCGGCCGGCATTTTCGCCGTCATGTATATCGACCGACACCTGCGGGACATAACGCACCAGATGCAGCCGGGCCGGGGGCGCATCAGGCGCCCCCTCCAGCAGGCCCATCAACCCGGTGCCGTTGGTTGCCGCGCGTGCCGCCAGTGCCAGCGGCGAGGGAGGCTCTTCGGCCAGGCGCAGCGTGATGTGCAGCCGGTCCGCTGCCTCTCCGCCTGCATCCTCGGCACCCGCATCCTCGGCGCCGCGCCGTTCCAGCGACAGCGAAATCAGCGAGGGCTGCGCGCCATGCGTTGCCAGCGCCTCCATCACCTCTGCGGTGCGGAACCCCTCGACGATCTGGGTGCCGTTGATCACCACCTGGGGGGTGTAGATCGTCGAGGCACCATGCCGGCGGGCATAGCGTGTCTGGCGGCGGGTATGGGAGGCCTGCCCGAACGTGTCCGTCCAGCCCATGTAGTCCCAGTAATCGACATGCAGCGCCAGGGCGATCACGTCCTCGCGCCCGGCCAGCTCGGCCAGCATGGCATCGGCCGGCGGACAGGCCGCGCAGCCCTGCGCGGTGTAGAGCTCCAGCACCACACGGCTTTCCGCGCTGTCAGCCGAGAATTGCGCCGCCGCCTGAAGCGGCAGACCGGCGGCCATCGTCAGCGCGAAAAGCCCCCCTGCCAGGCGTCGGGCCCGGCCCGGCGTGCTGTGCGCGTCAGGGTTCCTGGCGGATATCCCGGCAGGCGCCTTGACCCGCGCTGCCGGCGCAGCCTGTCCGAAATCCGCACCCGTACTGCCGTCAGCCATGCCCCTAACCCCATCATCGCGACCACGATCCATGGCCGTCAGCTGTCTTAATGCCAGCGAAGAAAGCCCGCATGCAAGCGGCGGCAAGCGACGAATCATCCTGAAACACCGGCTTGTGACCTGAGCATTGCAGCGCGGATCACGCCACGCAACCCCGCCCCCCAGCCCCCGCAGACCCCACTGCAGCGGCCCCTGCAGCAGCCATGACCGGCTTTTGTGCACCATTGCATACCGAAATCGGCCCGCGACCCTTGATCGGCGGCGGCATATCGGGCAAGACCTGTGCCAGCCAATCAACCCTCTTGTCAGAAGGGAGCCAGAGCATGCCCATCACCGTCGGACATGACAGCGCCAAGACCCGCCGCAGCATTACCGTGAATGGCAAGAGCATTGCCTATTATTCCATCCCCGCCGCGCAGGACGCGGGTCTGGGCGATTTCAGCCGCCTGCCGGCCGCGCTGAAGGTCGTGCTGGAAAACATGCTGCGCTTCGAAGACGGCCAGACCGTCACCCAGGACGACATCCGCGCCTTTGCCGCCTGGGCCGAGAACGGCGGCAAGGGCGACCGGGAACTGGCTTATCGCCCCGCGCGGGTGCTGATGCAGGATTTCACCGGCGTGCCGGCGGTGGTCGATCTGGCCGCCATGCGCGACGGGATCAAGGCGCTGGGCGGCGACGCGCAGAAGATCAACCCGCTGAACCCGGTCGATCTGGTGATCGACCATTCGGTGATGATCGACGAATTCGGCAACCCCCGCGCGTTCCAGCGCAACGTGGACCTGGAATACGAACGCAACATGGAACGTTACCAGTTCCTGAAATGGGGCCAGGGCGCGTTCCGCAACTTCCGCGTGGTGCCGCCCGGCACCGGCATCTGCCATCAGGTGAACCTGGAATATCTGGCCCAGACCGTCTGGACAGACGAGGACCAGAACGGCGAAACGGTCGCCTATCCCGATACGCTGGTCGGCACCGACAGCCATACCACCATGGTCAACGGCCTGGCCGTGCTGGGCTGGGGTGTCGGCGGGATCGAGGCCGAGGCGGCGATGCTGGGCCAGCCGATTTCCATGCTGATCCCCGAGGTCGTGGGCTTCAAGGTCACGGGCGCCCTGCGCGAGGGCGTCACGGCCACCGATCTGGTGCTGAAGGTCGTGCAGATGCTGCGCGCGCATGGCGTTGTGGGCAAGTTCGTGGAATTCTACGGGCCGGGGCTGGATCACATGCCGCTCGCCGACCGCGCCACCATCGCCAACATGGCCCCCGAATACGGCGCCACCTGCGGCTTTTTCCCCATCGACGGCGAGACGCTGCGCTATCTGCGGCAAACGGGGCGCGACGAGGACCGCATCGCGCTGGTCGAGGCCTATGCCAAGGAAAACGGCTTCTGGCGCGGTGATGATTACGCGCCGGTCTATACCTCGACGCTGGAACTGGACCTGGGCGATGTGGTGCCGGCAATCTCTGGCCCCAAGCGCCCGCAGGACCATGTCGCGCTGGATGCCGCGGCGCAGACCTTCAAGGACTACATCAAGGGCCTGCGCAAGGCGCCTGCCGCCCCGGTGCTGGAAAAGGCCGAGATGACGGCCGAGGGCGGCGCCCCCGCGCCCGCCGACATTCCCGGCGATCAGGACGGCGTGAAATGGGTGACGGTTGAGGGCGAGGACTACAAGCTGCGCGACGGCTCGGTGGTCATCGCCTCGATCACCTCCTGCACCAACACCTCGAACCCCTATGTGCTGATCGGCGCGGGGCTTCTGGCGCGCAAGGCCCGCGAACTGGGCCTGACCCGCAAACCCTGGGTGAAAACCTCGCTGGCGCCGGGGTCCAAGGTCGTCAGCGAATATCTGGAGGCCGCGGGCCTGCAGGAAGACCTCGATGCGCTGGGCTTCAACCTGGTGGGCTATGGCTGCACCACCTGCATCGGTAACTCGGGGCCGCTGCAGCCGGAAATCAGCCAGGCGATCAATGACAACGATCTGGTGGCGGTGTCGGTGCTGTCCGGCAACCGCAATTTCGAGGGCCGCATCAGCCCGGATGTGCGCGCGAATTACCTCGCCAGCCCGCCGCTGGTGGTGGCCTATGCGCTGGCCGGCGACATGAATATCGACATCAGCAGGGACCCGATCGGCACCGGCAAGGATGGCAAGCCGGTCTATCTGAAGGATATCTGGCCCTCGACCAAGGAAATCGCCGAACTTGTCGATACCGTGGTCACGCGCGAGATGTTCATCGAGAAATACGCCGATGTCTTCCAGGGTGACGAGAAATGGCAGGGGGTCGAGACGTCCGGAGCCGAGACCTATGACTGGCCCGCGCAATCGACCTATATCCAGAACCCGCCCTATTTCCGCGGGATGGGCGCCGAGAAGGGGCATATCCGGCCGATCGAGGGCGCGCGGGTGCTGGCGCTTCTGGGTGACATGATCACCACCGACCACATCTCGCCGGCCGGGTCTTTCAAACCGACGACGCCGGCGGGGCAGTATCTGACCGAGCGGCAGGTGGCGCCGAAGGATTTCAACAGCTACGGCTCGCGGCGCGGCAATCATGAGGTGATGATGCGCGGCACCTTCGCCAATATCCGCATCCGCAACGAAATGCTCGAGGGCGTGGAAGGCGGCTATACGAAGGGTACGGACGGCGCGCAGACCTCGATCTATGACGCGGCGATGGCCTGGCAGGAACAGGGCATGCCGCTGGTGGTGATCGGCGGCGTGGAATATGGCGCGGGCTCCAGCCGCGACTGGGCGGCGAAGGGCACGAACCTGCTGGGCGTCAAGGCGGTGATCGCCGAAAGCTTCGAGCGCATTCACCGGTCGAACCTGGTGGGGATGGGGGTGATCCCGTTCGAATTCACCGGCGACGACAACCGCAGGTCGCTGGGGCTGACCGGGGATGAGGTGATCAGCATCAAGGGGCTGGACGACGATCTGCGGCCGTTGTCCGAGGTGCCCTGCGAGATCACCTATGCCGATGGAACGGTGAAGGAGATCACGCTGCGCTGCCGGATCGATACCGAGATCGAGGTCGATTACGTCAAGCATGGCGGCGTGCTGCATTATGTGCTGCGCTCGCTGGCGAAGGCGGGCTGAGGCGGCACCGCCGCATCAAGGAACGAATGAAGGGCGCGGGGGGTGGAAGGCTCCCGCGCCTTTTGCCATGGCAGGGCTGCGCCTGCCGTGGCAAAAGGCTTGGGCCGGGCCCGCCCGTGCCGGGCGAGCCGAAGGGGCGCTGCCCCCTCTTGGCCTGCGGCCAATTCACCCCCGGGATATTTCGGGACAGTCGATGTACATG
>SKHK01000022.1 GCA_007117005.1 Paracoccaceae bacterium | reverse complement strand
GGTGGAGCTGTGGTCGGCGCCCGGGGCGCCGCCGGCGGCGGGCGAGGCGCTGCGCATCGAGGCCGGCTGCGACAAGCGGTTCGAGACCTGCCGGGTGAAATTCGCCAATCAGGTGAACTTTCAGGGCTTTCCGCATGTGCCGGGCGATGACTGGCTGCTGGCGACCCCGCGCGTGGATGGGCCGAACGAAGGCGGTCGGCGCCAGTGAGCGGGTCGGTGAGCGCACAGGTGGCGGCGCTGGCGCGGGAATGGGTCGGCACACCCTATGTGGCCGGGGCCTCGGTGCAGGGCGCGGGCTGCGACTGTCTGGGGCTGGTGCGCGGGCTGTGGCGCGCGGTCCATGGTGCCGAGCCCGAGCCGGTGCCCGCCTACGGCCCGGGCTGGGCCGATCTGGCGGTTGGCGAGCCCTTGGGCGAGGCGCTGGGACGGCATCTGGCCGCGGTGCCGGCGGGGGTGGCGCTGGGCCTGGGCGAGGTGCTGTTGTTCCGACTGCGCGCGCGGGGGGCGGCAAGCCATCTGGGCGTTCTGGTGCGGGCCGGCGCCGCGCCCCGTTTCGTGCATGCCTGGGAGCGGCACGGGGTGGTGGAAAGCGCGCTGAGCCCGCCCTGGGCGCGGCGGCTGGTGGGGCGGTTCGTGATGGGATGAGCCATCACGGCAGAGGGGGGCTTTGCCCCCCGGCCCACCGCGCGGGCGCGGCGTGCCTCCCCCCAGAGTATTTGGGGCAAAATGAAGGGGCGGCCTGTCGGAACGCGCCGCGGCCCGGCCGGGGCGTGTGAAAAGCGGGCGGCAGCTGCCTGAAAAGAGACAAGGAATCGTGAGCGATGGCAACACTGGTACTTTCGGCGGCCGGCGCCGCCATCGGCAGCAGCGTCAGCACCGGCGCCTTTCTGGGCGGCACGCTGGGGCTGAGCGGTGCCGTCATCGGCCGCGCTGCGGGTGCCGTACTGGGCCGGGCGATCGACCAGCGGTTGCTGGGGCTGGGGTCGGCCCCGGTGCCGGGTGGCCGGATCGACCGGCTGCGGCTGACCGGCGCGGGCGAGGGCGTGGCCCTGCCGCGCGTCTGGGGCCGGATGCAGGTGCCGGGTCATGTGATCTGGGCCTCGGATTTTCTGGAGATCCCGGGGCGTTCGCGCCGGTCCAAGGGCGGGCTCGGGCCGCGCCAGACCGAGGAGTCGCGCTATGTGATCAGTCTGGCCGTGGCGCTGTGCGAGGGGGCGATCACGGGGTTGGGCCGGATCTGGGCCAATGGCGCCGAGATCGCGCCCGGTGAGCTGGTGCTGCGGCTTTATCATGGCACCGCCGATCAGGTGCCGGACCCGAAGATCGAGGCCGTGGAGGGGGCGGGCATGGCGCCGGCCTATCGCGGCACGGCTTATGTGGTGATCGAGGATCTGGACCTGGCGCCCTTTGGCAACCGTGTGCCCAGCCTGGCTTTCGAGGTGATCCGCGCCGCCGATGCCCCTGGTGTGACCACCTTGCAGGATGCCGTGCGCGCGGTGGCCTGGATGCCGGGTTCGGGCGAATACGCGCTGGCCACGGAGCCGGTGCTGCTGGATCAGTCCGGCGCCGTGCCCGGCCTGCCTGCCGATCAGAGCGTGGCGAATGTGAACAGCCCCCGCAGTGACAGCGATTTCGCCGCGTCGCTTGAGGCATTGCGGGCCGAATTGCCGCGCGTGGAGTCGGGCCTGCTGATTGTCAGCTGGTTCGGCGATGACCTGCGTTGTGGTGACTGCACGATCCGGCCGAAGGTGGAATATGCCGACCGGGAAAGCCCCAACCAGCCCTGGCGGCTGGGCGGGCTGGGGCGCGGCGATGTGCAGGAGCTGGCGCGGCTGGATGGTGGGCCGGTCTATGGGGGCACGCCCTCGGACCAGTCGGTGATCCAGGCGATCCGCGCCATGAGCGATGCGGGCCAGGCAGTGGTCTATTACCCGTTCATCCTGATGGAGGTGATGGCAGGCAACAGCCTGCCCGACCCCTGGACGGGCGCGGCGGGACAGCCCGCGCTGCCCTGGCGGGGGCGTATCACCACATCGCTGGCGCCGGGGCTGGCGGGCAGCCCGGACCGCTCGGCCGTGGCAGAGGCAGAGGTGGCGGCGTTTTTCGGCAGCGCGCAGCCCGGGCATTTCACCGTCACGGATGGCGCGGTCACCTATACCGGGCCGGCCGAATGGTCCTATCGCCGTTTCATCCTGCATCAGGCCGCGCTTTGTGCCGCCGCGGGCGGGGTAGAGGCGTTTTGCGTGGGCTCGGAGATGCGCGCGCTGACGCAGATCCGGGGCGCGGATGACAGCTTTCCGGCGGTGGCGGCCTTGCGGGTGTTGCTGGCCGATCTGCGCGCCATGCTGGGCCCGGAGGTAAAGCTGACCTACGCCGCCGACTGGAGCGAATACTGGGGCTACAATGACGGCCAGGGGAACCGGTATTTCCATCTGGACCCGCTTTGGGCCGACGAGAACTGCGACGTGGTCGCCATCGACAACTACATGCCGCTGTCGGACTGGCGCGAGGGCGAGGATCACGCCGATGCGCAGGCCGGCTGGGGGTCGATCTATGATCTGGACTATCTGAAGGCCAATGTCGCCGGCGGCGAGGGCTATGACTGGTTCTACCCCGACACGCCCGCGCGTCGCGCGCAGGACCGCGTGCCGATCACCGATGGCGCCAATGCCCAGCCCTGGGTGTTCCGTTACAAGGATCTGGTGAACTGGTGGCAGAACGAGCATGTGGACCGTCTGGACGGCGTGCCGCTGGCCGAGCCCACGGATTGGCAGCCTGCATCGAAACCCGTCTGGTTCACAGAATTCGGTTGCGCGGCGATCGACAAGGGCACGAACCAGCCGAATGTGTTTCTGGACCCGAAATCGTCGGAGTCGTTTGTACCGTATTTTTCCACCGGCGCGCGCGATGACGTGATCCAGATGCAGTATCTGCGCGCGATGGCCGATTACTGGCAGGACCCGGCGAACAACCCGGTCTCGCCCGTCTATGACGCGCCGATGGTGGACTGGTCGCGCGCCCATGTCTGGGCCTGGGATGCGCGGCCCTGGCCGTGGTTTCCGGGCAATTCGGCGCTTTGGGCCGATGCCGCGAACTGGGCGCGGGGGCACTGGATCACGGGGCGCGCGGCCAGCCAGCCGCTGGATGCGGTGGTGGCCGAGATCTGTGCCGCGGCCGGGGTGGGGGAGGTCGATGTATCCGGCCTTTACGGGGTGGTGCGGGGCTATGCCGTGCCCTCGACCGACAGCCCACGGGCGATGCTGCAGCCCCTGATGCTGGCCTATGGCATAGAGGCCGTGGAGCGCGCGGGCCGGCTGGTCTTTCGCATGCGCGACGGGCGGGTGGACGGCGCAGTGGACGAGGCCGCGCTGGTAGCGGGCGACGGCGCGCCGTTGGAGCGGGTGCGTGCCTCGCAGCCGGAAACGGCGGCGCGGGTGCGGCTGGGCTATCTGGCCGCCGAGGGCGATTTCGAGGTGCTGAGCGCCGAGACGGTGCATCCCGATGCCGCGCGCGGGGGCGAGGTCACGCAGGCCGAACTGCCTCTGACGCTGACCCGTGGTGAGGCGCGCGGCACCGTCAAGCGCTGGATGGCCGAGGCGCGGGTCGCGCGCGAGACGGCGCGGTTTGCGCTGCCGCCCTCCAGCCGCTGGGGGGTGGGCGATGTGCTGGCCCTGCCGCACGGTGATCACGGCGCCGGCGGGGCTTACCGCATCGACCGGATGGAACTGACCGGCGCGCGCGCGGTCGAGGCGGTGCGGGTGGAACCCGGCATCTATCGCGGCGGCGATCTGGAGGAAGACGCGGCGCCGTCGCGCGTCTTTCAGGCGCCGGTGCCGGTGCAGCCGGTCCATATGGACCTGCCCCTGATGCGCGGTGACGAGGTCGCGCATGCGCCGCATTGGGCGGTGGCCGCGCGGCCCTGGCCGGGCAGCGTGGCGGTCTATGACGCGCCTGATACCGGGGGTGACTTCACGCTCAACCGGCTCATGGCTTCGCCTGCCGCGCTGGGTACGACGCTGACACCGCTGGAGGCCGGTCATCCCTGGCGCTGGCAGCGCGGCCCGGTGCTGGAGGTGGCGCTGCGTGGCCCCGGCGGGCTGGCGACGGCGGACCGGCCGGCGGTGCTGGAGGGCGCGAACCTGCTGGCGCTGGGCGACGGCACCGACTGGGAGCTGGTGCAGTTCGAACGGGCCGAGCTGATCGCGCCGGATCGCTGGCTCATCTCCGGCTTTCTGCGCGGGCAGTTCGGCACGGATGCGGTGATGCCGCCCGTCTGGCTGCCGGGCACGGCGGTGGTGCGGGTGGATGCGGCGCTGGTGCAGCCGGACTTGCCGCTCGCGTCCCTGGGGCTGGCGCGGCGCTGGCGGCTGGGGCCGGCGTCGCGGCCGCTGGATGACATCGCCTATGTCGAACGGGTAGAGACCGCGCGCGGCGTGGGGCTGCGGCCCTATCGCCCGGTGCATCTGCGCGCGCGGGCGGTGGCCGGGGGAGTGCATCTGCGCTGGATACGGCGCACGCGCATTGCCGGCGATGGCTGGAACACGCCCGAGGTGCCCCTGGGCGAAGAGGCAGAGCAGTATCTGCTGCGTGTGCTCGATGGCGCGACGGTGCTGCGCGAGGTGGTGCTGGGCGCGCCGGAGTTTCTCTATACGAACGCGATGCAGGCCGAGGACGGGGTTGCGCCGGGCCATACGCTGGCGGTGGCGCAGGTTTCGGCGCTTTGGGGGCCGGGGCCCCTTGCAACGCTGACGGTGGCGTGAGGTGGCGTCCGCAAGCGCCCGGGATATCGCGCCCGTGGGTCTGGGTGACCTGGCGGCGGCGGCGCGGGTGCTGATGGCCGCCCCCGCGCATCGTCGGGCGGGGCTGATGCAGGCGATGATCGGCGAGGCCGCGCTGGCGCGGGGCCATTGGCGGCGCACCGGGCGGCTGCACCCGGCTTACGGCAACGGCACGCTGATGAGCGCGGCGCTGGCCCATGCGCGGCACGGTGAAGGGACGGGCGGTGAGGCGGCGACCCTTGAGCGGGAGGGCGACTACCTTGCCTGCCTGGCCGAGGCGCTGAAGGCGGTGATCGCCTGGCGCGCGACGTCCGGGGCGGGGCTGGGGCAGGGTAAGGCAATTCGCGGGGCGCCCTGAGCATGCTGCCCGGAACCGGATACCGGTTCCAGGCTCTTCGCCCTGCGAAAACAAAGGGCTGGCGCTGCTCGCGTGCATGGGGGTGGACGCGAGCAGCGCCAAGGGCACCCCGCGTGCTGACCGGGGCGGGCAGGCCCGGTCAGAACGACCAGACGCGCGTGCCCTCGCCCAGCAGGGCGCCGGCCATGGCGGGCGGCTGGGCCACGCCCACGCCGTCGATCAGCACATCGGCATCGGCGCTCATGCCGGGCAGGTAGATCGCGCAGACCTCGACCGTGACGCCCCGGCCGATCAGCATCTGCAGCATGCCTTGCGGGCTCATGTCGCGCGGTGGCTGGCCGGCGGTGGCGCTTTCCGGCGCATCGGCCAGCGCGATGTCGCCGCCGGGGCCGCAAAGCAGCATATGCACGCTTTCGCCCTGTTCGACCGCCTGGGTGGTCAGGACCATGGCCATCAGCTGGGTTTGCGGGTTCTCTGCCGTCACCACGGTGACCAGCGAGGGCGTATCGGCCAGCGCCGCACCGCCGATCGAGGCGGCGAGCGTGGCGGCGAGGGGAAGTGCCGCGCGGCGGGTTCCGGTTCTGGTCATGGGCTGTCCTTTCCGTATGTCTGTCTGCCCCCGGCGCGGCAGGGTGCCGGCCGGTGCGCTGCCAGGGTCATAGATATATTCCATATGATAAATATGACGATATGACGCAGGGCAGGGGCTTTGCCCCTCTGCCCCCGGCC